>DCQA01000014.1 GCA_002323325.1 Coxiellaceae bacterium UBA1530
ACGGCTACATCAAGGGCTATTCCTCAAACACTACGGTATATTCAATATTTACGTGAGGTGACTTTTTCACAAGAGGCGATGGGGACAGGACACGCGCTTGATGCTGACTGCTGGGATGATTGTTATCACCATATTTTTATTTGGGATCAAAAAAAATCCCAAGTAGTTGGCGCCTGTCGAATATCCACACTGAGTGCTAATGCACCTTCATATCTCGCAACACTCTACAACATTGATCATTATCAACTTAAGCACCTTGGTGTGTTGGGTGAGCTGAGCCGCTCAATTATTGCTCCAGAGTACCAAAAAAATTATAGAAGCCTGTTATACCTCTGGCGTGGTATTAGTCAATTTATCCTGTATCGTTCACAAATCACACATTTAATCGGACTCGTTTCTATCCCTGATGGTGTGTACTCTAAATATTCTCTTGATATTATATATCACCACCTCGTTAACACGTCGCAACAAAATCCACTATTCGTTGACGCCATTAAGCCCAAACAAGCCTATCATCCAACCTCAGTGATACCTGCTCAGTTGAAGATTGCTATTGGTCGCTGTCAGACTTTAATGGAACTGGAAGTTCTAATGAATCAGGTAGCTGATGCTAACGTCTCTTTTCCAGTATTATTTAGACAATATGAATCGGTCGGATCTTTGCCCATTCATATGAGTACTGATTCAAGTTTTTCAAATTGTATTGATATTCTCCAAGTATGGAACATTGATCAACCGAAAACAGCATTGCTCAAGCGACTCTTTGGTGAAGAGGGGTTTTCTATGATTGAGAAGAGAGTCTCACATCTGGATGGTTGAACATATCCAAATTGCAAACCGAGAAGTTATATGCTCTCATACCCCTGCTTTTAAACACATTCAAACATTATCTTTGGTGTCCACTCATGTCATATTTAATCACTTTTTTTCAATCACAGACACAGTACATGCCCTACTCACTGTGGCATTTCTATGCCATATTATCCGCCTTGATATTACTCACCGGGCTACTCTCTTTACCTCGAACAAAAGTCATCGATAAGGTCATTCGAATATCACTCTGTGCAGTAACATGCCTTTGTTTGATCATTAGCTGCATTTCTTATCACTTCATTCCTTTACATGTCTGTCACGTCAGTGCTTGGTTAATTTTGCCGCTAGCTTTACTTTTAAGAGTGCGAGTTTTCCAATATTTGTTGATTTATATTTCTGGCTGGGGTGCGCTCATTGCACTGATCATACCGGACCTCCAGGCCCACACCACGTGGCTTCGTTTTATCGTCTTTTATACGATGCATTCATGTCTGGTCATTAGTGCTTTGTATTGCTTTATCGTTGATAGACCGAAGCCCGAATGGATCTCGGTCCTTTATGTGATTATCGCTTATAATGTTTACATCTTTTTTGTAGGCATCGTTGATTATTTTCTAGATGCGAACTACGTTTTCCTAAGTCATCCACCTCAATCTCTTCAGAATTTATTTACATGGCCTTGGTATATTTTCGAATTCCAGCTCTTTTTTATCGCTCTCTCCTTTATGACGTGTGCTTTAGGAAGACTGTATCAATCTCGAGACCACCGCATGCTAAAACACAGTTAAAGCCTTATTTTTAATCTTTCCACCTTAAACCACTATTAATCTGCCATATATACCCCTAAATACCTGGATTTTTCGCACAGGCCGGGTAAAGTTTTGTCATCTTTGACAAAAAAACACCACATTGCATGCCTTCAGAGACACATCAGATACAGGTATTTAACTTCATGACAAGGTTTCACGACCAAGAATGGAGCTGCTATCCGCCTCAATTATTTATCAAGCAAGCAAATTCATCATCGCATATCACACTGCCTGATCTACATGGTAATTTTTTTAAGCTACTCAATCTGTTAATTGTTGAGGGAATTATACTAATATTAGAAAATCATTATGCAGAATTACATCGAGTTATTCATTTACCGATTGAACAACAATCTTTTGAAGATATCGAACGTTGTATAGCTATTCTTCAAAGTGATATCAGCTTTAATCCTGTTCGATGCCTTCGTTTGATAGGCGATGAATGTGCTGATCGAGGTATCAATGACTTCTGGACATTGTGTTTAATTGATCAGCTTTATAAAAACTTACCCTCTATGGAAATTTTATTATCCAATCACGGCGTATTTTTTATGGAATACATGCGAGATAATCGTAATGCTCAAAATGGATCAGAATTTCGCCTTGACCACCATTTTGCCCAACGCGTTAAAATGATCGAACGTATTCGTAATGTTCATCCCACACCTATTTGGTATGATAATATAAAAATGAATGATCCTCATGCGATTTTTTATTTTCTTGAGATCATTCGAGACTTCGATCCGAATACATCGCTGAATAAACAATTATCCATAGATAAACTTTTAAAAGATTTACTCAAAGGTTTAGGAGATGGATACACTTACGATAAGATGCTGACCTTGGTTGAGCAGCGTCGATCACTTTTGAATATGCATAAGCTGATACACACCTACCCCTCGCTATCGAATAATCTAAACCACTTCTTTAAGTCCTACCAACAATGCTTACGTTTGGTCAGCGTATCTTCATTTGACGATCAAGATCAATTCACTATTTATTCACACGCACCAATAAAAGTCGCACTCATTGATGAAATCTATGATGAGCTCTGTTATTCCTATGAATACGAGCAGCGAAAAAAGGTTAGCTTGAAAGAAAAGATTCAAGTCATTAATCATTATTTTCATTATCGATTGTCTACTTGCCATGACTATGGTCTTCTTGATCAATATATTTATAGGATTACTTGGGAGAAAGATGAGGACAAGATTGACACTGGAAACAGAGACTTACCCTCATCGATAATGACCGTTCATGGTCATACCTCCAAACCTTCAATACGACCTAAGATTTCCTTAAAACCGAACGCCTCGATGGTTTTTTCGCAATTTTATGGGATAGATAACTCATTCGGTAAAAGCTGTTATCCGCTTCCTTTGTATCTGTGGGAATATTTCACGGATAACAAAAAGATTGTGATTGAAAAGAGTCATAACTATGAAATCAAACGAGCCAATACCATTTATCTTGTGCCACTAGAAGCATCGCATACCTTTCGTTTATTACTGCATTGGCATTATTATTCTGATAGTGATGAGGTATATCTCATGGATAATGTCGATATTCTCATATCAATCAATAGCTATTTGTTGAATTGGATAGGTCCTGATAGCGGATCGTTTAGTCGTCAATTACGTAGATCTAACCAAGAGCATTGTCATATTCTTAGTCTTTTCTTATCTTTTTTAGGTCATATCACATGTGATAATCTTGGAGCACAGAATGTATGTTTAGTAAGCCATGACGAACCCATGGATTTCGAATATTCTACAAAGCTATCCCATCAAGGTATATTTCTACCTATTCCAGCTGAACCACTTAATCCCACTGAAGTTCCTGCTCTAGCACCGATGACATGACCAGTGAGTGGTTTTAAAGCTTAACTAGCAAACCTATTCTCATCAAGGGTTGATATTCTGTAAAAAAACCGATTCACTGTCGGTTAGTGATATATTTATTGCAAGGGTTGCCACATCATGAATCGTTCCCTCTATCAGCCACGCCCTGTGTTAAATACCCTTGCAGAAATTATTGAACATTATAAAACTTGTTTTCAGGCGAAAGAGCCGGCTCAAGAAGCGAGTCAATGGCTATGCCAATGTTTAGCCTTAGACTCAGTGCCAGAAGATTTTTATACGGCAGACTATTTACTAATAGTAAATTTCTTGCACAGTTATCGTGGTAGCCCCGATACCTTTAGAGCTTATCGTCGTGATATCGAGCGCTTATTGCAGTGGAGCTGGTTCATCAGAAAACAATCAGTACTAAACCATCGCCGTGAAGACATTGAATCGTTCGTTGAATTTTGCATACAACCCCCTAAGCATTGGATCGGTTTAAAAACGGTGAATCGCTTTAAATCCCAACAAGGCGAGATGATAGTTAATCCAGATTGGCGACCGTTTGATGTGTCAGTCAGTAAAGCCGATCGACAGGCTGGAAAAGTAGCTCACGTTGATGACTACCATATCTCGCATAATACCATTAAAGCTTTATTCGCCGTATTAAGCAGTTTTTATCAATTCATGTATCAAGAAGGATCGGTTTCAGCTAATCCAGTTAGTCTTATTCGACAAAAGAGCAAATTTTTACGAAAAGATGCAACGCCGCCTGTTGTGCGCCGATTGACTGATCAGCAATGGTTAACCGTCCTTGAGCACACAGAGGCGCTGGCTAATGAATCGTCACAACATGAAAGAACACTCTTTATGATGACCTGTCTCTATGGCATGTATTTACGAATATCTGAACTGGCAGCTAGTGATCGTTGGATGCCATCAATGAATGATTTTTTTATGGACGGTGATGAAAATTGGTGGTTTAAGACCGTTGGAAAAGGTAATAAGGCACGTCAAATTGCTGTGAGTGAGCTAGTGCTTAATGCTTTAAAACGTTATCGATTGTCACTGGGGTTACCTGCCCTACCTGTTCTGAGCGATACAAGCCCCCTCATTGGTCAGACAAGAAACCGTCATTTACCTATTAAAGACACGAAAAGAATTCGAGTCCTAGTTCAAGCTTGTTTTGATCGTGCTGCTGATACTTTAACTTTGCAAGGTATGGAATTAGATGCGGCACAATTACGCACTGCGACGGTGCATTGGCTACGTCATACAGGTATCTCGGATGATGTTAAAGTCAGGCCGCGTGAGCATGTGCGTGACGATGCAGGGCATGCGTCTGGCGCAACCACTGATCGCTATATTGATATCAGCCTGCGCGAGCGAGCACAATCAGCCAAGCAAAAAAAATGCTAATCCACAATATATATTGAAGAAAAACTGTTCATTGTGAATGTGAATAATATCTAGAGCATCTTACAGAGCTCTCCATAGTTAATCGAGAACCTAATACTCCATGATATGGACTTGTGTTTGATTATTTTCAACAAAATATTTACTCAGCCACCCAGCAGTTTGTTTCTCAACACGAATACAGCCGTGACTGGCATTAACATCGGGTAATGATGGTGAACCATGTAACGCATATCCTCCATGAAAATGCATAGCGTAATGCATGGGTGCGCCACCACGGGGTCTGGGATACTTTCCAGATTTATAGTGCTCACCATTCTTACGGTAAAATGTATATGTGCCACGAACGGTCTTCGCAGAGCGGCCCAGCTTGTTACTATAGGACGCACCGCCTACTGCTTTTCCAGCACCAATTTTTCGACCATTGCTGTTGTATATACCGAAACTGAGTGTTTTAGGGTTGAACACAATTAAACGATTGCCGTCAGTTTCCCAGTATGGAGGGAAGTGTTTAAGGTAGCTTTTTTTTGAGTGGGGATTTTTAGTGAGAAGAAAAGCGGGTTTATCATTATGCCAGTACATGACTTTGGCAGCATAGCTACCGGGCGCAAATAATAGCCAGATTAGACTGAATACGGTTAGATAAACGATTTTTTTCATGATTACTCCAGACTCAATTCTAGTATTTTTTAAATATAAAAAACCTCACAAAGATTATTGTAGCCCAAAAAATATAAAAAGAAGGTGAAAATTGAATATCTTCACCTTTTTAGGAGTTGATCTGATTTTTTAGGTAATTTTTCAGATAGTTAAGCTTGCAAGTACTGAGAATGCAATAAAAGGTTTGCGTCTGGATAGTAAGAAAAGATCAAACTTCCACCTTTTATGGTATTAATTAACTTTGGCGCGTATTGCCTATCGACTGCCGGACAGCCCCAGCTATTGCCTACTCGGCCATATTGTTTGGCAAACGCATCGCTGACGTACGGAGCACCGTGGACCACGATAGCACGAGATTCTGCATTATTATTAAAACCTTTATCTAGCCCTTTTAGTCGAAGTGATAGGCCGTTATGCCCCATATAGGTGCCCTCTGTGACAAATAATCCAAGACTAGTTTCACGACTTTGCGGGCTATTGGAAAAATGCTTGGCATCCATACGTCCTGAATTCTTACCGTGTGCCACCAACAAATTCATGATGACGTGACTAGATCTTAAATCAATCACCCAGAGACGTTTCTCGTCAGAGTGACGTGAGTAATCAATGACAGTGAGTAAAGGGTTGTTTACTCCCACGCCGTTTTGAATGGCATTATTGTAAGCTTTTAGTGCTAAGGCTAGGACCTCAGGCCTTAAATTTTTAGCATCGCTGAGTATCGTTGATGTCGATATCTGTAAGGGTGTCGCCGCATGGGTTGTAGGCAACACAAAAGACGTAGAAATGAATAAAATTGCAGAAGTAACCAGTAACTTGTATTTTTTTATGTATGTCATTGAATATTAGTTGTTTTGCTGAAGGAAATACTATAATACCAGTGAAACATTAAGATAATATTAAGAAAGCCGGTTAATTGGTTATTATTTGATCAATTATACAGAGAGGCCTGCTTAGGATTGGCGCTCACTAGGTCTTTGGGTATAGAGTGGTTAGCCGCAGAAGCGCTTTAGGTATCTGATATAAAAGGAGATTCACACCACGCTTACATTAAGCCTACCTGATTGTATAATGTTGGCCTAGGAACGCCAATCATAAGAAGGCCTATATATTAAATATAGCCTAAATTGCCTAAAATACAAGCATTACCTTAATAGGCACACCTAGGTCATTGATAAATTCAGTTAACTTCTGGGGTTGGCGATGCGCACTACAAGGCTTCGACCATTGAGCTCTTTCCCATGCATTTTTAGTGCTTTTTTGATGGATTTGGGTGATTCAAAAGTAACAAATCCAAAACCCTTGGAGCGACGTGACTGGGGGTGATTGATAATGCGAACCGAAGATACCTCACCAAAATCGCTGAAAATCTCTTTTAGCTGATAGTCGCGTAATGAATAGGATAAATTGCCAACGTATAATTGAAGGCTATCACTGCCGTCATCCTCATGCATGTGCTGTCTTGAACGTGCTTTTCGAAGGACAAAGATTGCGATGAGGACGATAAGCACTGCAGCGGTAAGGATAATCCATGAATTTGTTGTCATAATTGTTCTCTTTAATTTTTGTAATCAGGTTGGATATTAAACGAAGCAGCGATTCTAACGAGATTTACGGCAAACCTCAATGGCAGCAGCAGGTCTTCTAAGCCATGCGTGTGTACCAAAAATCAACGATTTTATGCCCTAATCGTTTTCCTCGCATTTCAAATTTAGTTTCATTGATACGTGTTTGTACACGCATATCATCATGACAATCTTGATGTTCAACAAACAATGATGAGCCATGGAACACGGACTCAATATGCTCTGCATAGGGCATCCAGTCCGTCGCTATCCTCAAGCTTCCGTCAACGATAATTTTACGAGCCAAAAGACTGATCAGATCTGCTTGAATCAGGCGTCGCTTATGATGCTTTTTTTTATGCCACGGATCAGGAAAAAGAATTTGCACTTGGTGCAACGAGTGATTCTTAACATGATGCTGTAATACCTCAATCGCATCATCTCGGATAACCAGTAGATTCTTTAATCCAGCCTCTGATGCTGAAGCAACACACGCACCAACACCTGGAGGATGGACCTCAACACCGATAAAATTTATGTCTGGTCTAGACTGCGCCAGCTTGACCAGAGAATCGCCCATTCCAAAACCAATTTCTAGCACAACCGGTGCTGCGTTTTTAAAACACGTAGTGACATCTTCCAGACCATCTGTCAGATCGATACCATAATCACCCCAATGGTGCTCTATCGCATGGCGTTGACGATTGGTCATACGACTCGCACGAATGACAAAACTTCGTATGGGGCGCTGCAATGTTTGCGAAATAGACATGAATCAAGGATACTCTGCACCGTTTATAGCGTGAGCACATTATCAACAACATCCAGTGAACGCAAGTACTACGCGCTAGTTGAAAGGACGGCATATGACAACTACCTCATTCAGTGAGCGCATCATTAATTGGTACCACGCCCATGGCCGCAAAACATTACCTTGGCAGCAAGGAATCACACCCTATCGAGTTTATGTCTCAGAGATCATGCTACAACAAACACAAGTGAATACGGTGATCCCTTACTACCAGGCTTTCATGAAACGTTTTCCTTCGATCAAGTCTTTAGCCTTAGCGGATCAGGATGCCGTCATGCATCAATGGTCTGGTCTTGGCTATTATAGTCGGGCTCGTAACTTGCATAAAACAGCACAAATTGTTCACTTTGAACACCATGGTCGTTTTCCAGCGAATCTTGAGGACTTAATGGCATTACCCGGTATCGGTCGCTCAACCGCAGGAGCAATACTGTCATTATCCATGCAGGTACACGCGCCCATCCTTGACGGCAATGTAAAACGAGTTCTTGCCAGACACCATGCGATCGATGGCTGGCCGGGAAAAACAGACACCTTAAAACAACTCTGGTCGGTGAGTGAAGCGTTAACGCCTCCTGAGTCAACACATTATTACAACCAAGCTATGATGGATATGGGTGCCACACTCTGCACTCGAAAATCACCGCTATGTTCTGAATGCCCTATTGAAGCTACCTGCATGGCTAAACAAACTGGTGAGTTTGATCGCTACCCAGGCAAAAAGCCTCGTGTAAAAAAACGCCGTCAGGAAAAAACCTATTGCCTATTGCTCTCCAGCAACCATGGCGTGTTATTAGAAAAACGGTCTGATCACGGTATTTGGGGAGGGCTGTGGTGCCTTCCTGAGGTGGTCGAACAGAATCATATCGCAGAGCACTGTCATTCGGCGTATGGCCTGATTAGTCAGCAGGAAACTGTATTACCCGCGTTTAAACACGTATTTAGTCATTATGATCTATTTATCAGTCCAGTAATTGTTAAAGTTAATCTTAAGCATGAATCTACTCTAGACCCAATGCGGCATTTTTGGTATACATGCGACCAAGATTTACCCGGTGGCATTGCCAAACCAACAGCCAAACTCCTAAAACAACATCAAGAGGACATCGTATGACACGCACGGTTTTTTGTCACAAGTTGCAGCAAGAATTAGAAGGCATGGATTCTGCACCCTACCCTAGCGAATTGGGTCAGCGAATTTTTGATCATATTTCACAAAAAGCCTGGGATGCATGGATTAATCACCAAACCATGCTGATCAATGAATACCGACTGAGTCTATTGGACCCAAAATCAAAAACATTTCTATTAGAAGAAATGGAAAAATTCTTATTCGGCGGAGGCAGTGCGAAACCACCGGGCTTTCAAGAAAGCGACAGTGAATAACCTAATATCAGACTCATGAAACGCTCACGAGAAGACGATCAACAGACAAACACCGCTGTATTTTGGATCTGGCTACCCGACACACTTCCTCCACAGTATCGTCGGAATATTGAGGCAGTGATGGCTAGCCAGAAAGGCTGTGATTTTTATTTAATTTGCAATCGAGAAGCAAACAATAACCTCCCCGGTGTGCTCAATTTAGTGTCTTTGAGCATGATAACCCATTACTTAGAGACTCTTAGCAAGGAACACAGCATCAAGACCAGCGAGTGTATTGAATTCGTGGAATGTCATGAGGACCTCGCTTACAAAGATGAGCTACAGACGGATCAACACCAATGTAAAGAGGTTAAGTGTCAATGTCATGACGCTTTTGTCATGCTGAGTGACCTGTTGCGTGTGCATTTTAGTTTGTATTTATTATTGACTCGTTATCAATCTGTTCTGTACCTTGATACAGACATAGAACCAGGAATATCCCCTACCCTAATTCCTCGATGGTTATCCGAGACTACGCCTATTCGACTAAGTCGTGATGATTTACTGGTCGACTTTGACATTCTTGGAATTCATAACAGTGCAATTCACTTCCTAAGGGAGATACAAGATTGGCAAAACCTGTTACTTCATAAAAAAGTGTCGTTTCATGATACAAAAAACCAATTAAAGCGCGATTTATTCAATCCATTAGGTAATGAAACCATCAGTCTTCCAAGCTCGGTCTCATTTGTGGAAAAGGATAATGAGTGCATACAAATGCTAACTCCTCCGCTCACTCCGATATCGATGACGTTATGGGGTTTATCGAATTATGAAATGAGATCATTAAAGATGATACATGCTTTTTCTATTTAGAAGCGCTCAGCGAGGGTTTTACCCGCTATTTGACATTCAAGGACATCAAGCGGTACAAATTAATAACACCGAAGTAATGGCTAGCAGGTTAAAAGATTTAACTAGGGTATAGTTGCTGCGGAAGTTGTATAACATGTAAGTCCTGTAACGGCACAGCAACAATCTTACTTACTTTGATAACTTTAAAGATAGGATATCTTAATTTTGGGTAATAAAGTCAACCAATCATTAAGGGCATTCTTACACCGGCCTATTGTCGCCTAATAATTGCTTAGATAAAGTGTTGTTTAATGTATTCGAATTATCGTGATGACTTGAATTCCAAAAGCGCCAGAGATGACAATCCAAAGATGGGCGATCAGTCACATTGCTCGATGTTTCTGTCTCGATATCATCTGATGGTTGTTGATGAACTTTAAACACACAGAGCAATAGCCCTATAGGTACAATGATGACACCCAACGAAACCATCACTGCCAATACACCAAGTTGCAAGGATGTTATACTATCGTGACCCGCCTCATGATAATGAGTCATATTTGAGCCTAGAAGGTCCTGTGTTACTTTGGCGTTATGGATATCCATAGAAACTCTGAAGGTTTAATTAAAGAAGATAAAGCGCGAAATTAGGCTAACTGAGATCGCCATAACCTTCTGGATAAATACCAGCAAAGGATCGACGTTAAGATATTCGACAACATAAAGGCAAAAAACAGTCCAGGATAACCAAAGTAGCGGCCCAGTAAAAAACACAGCGGGATAAATAGTACCCCTAAGCGTACTAGGGTAATACACGTTGAAACGAATGGCTTGCCAATGGCATTGAAATTCGCATTGGTCATCATGATGATACCCCAGAAGGCATAGCTACAAGGTAATATTAATAAATATAATGTTGCAATGTTTAAGACCCCTTTGTCTTGACTAAAGCAAAGCGACAAGGCGTGCCCAAATAACGCAAGCGCAAAGGTAATCACCGCACCCCATATCAAACACCATAGATAGCTGATTTTTAAAGTGTGATAACCACGTTCAAAAAAAGTCGCCCCAAAATTTTGGCCGATCACTGGAGAGAGACTGGCAGACAATGCAAATAAAGGCGCAACAGCAAGCGTTTCAATACGTGCGGCGATGCCAAAACCAGCCACAACACTATCTCCGTAACGTGCTAATAGATGAACAAGAAAGATAATGGCCAATGGGCCGATTGCATTGCTCATTACAGCTGGAATAGCAATACTCATAATAGAGCGAACATGTTGCGCCCATTTCTCTAGCGAGCAAACAATACTTAAACTCCCGCATTGACTAAAAGCCGCTCGCTTTATCTCTATGGTAATCCATATTGATGTCAGGCATCGAGCAATCACGCCTGCTAAGGCCGAACCTGCAATACCCATATCCAGTGAAAAAATCAGAATAGGCGATAACACCAAGTTGATGAGGCAGCTGATGATTTGAATTCGCGCAACTTTAAGGGGCTGGCCATACACACGCAATACACTGCTTCCAATAAAATTGACTAGTACAAAAAAGAAGCCACAAAACCAGATGGATAAAAAATCGTGAAATAACGCTGAATATTTTTCAGGCACAGCCGTCATAACTGCGATCGTATCGATACCCAAGAAGGATAACGGTAAAATAATCAGTGAAACCATAAAGCTCAACGACAACAAAGCAATGACAGCAGACTGCCCTTCGATGATCTTATTTGCACCAAGATGACGAGATAATACCGAGGCCGCTGCAATACCAAAACCATTGGCGATCATTTGAAATAAAATAGCCACGGGAAAACAAAAGCTAATTGCCACAAGGGTGTCTTGAGAATAATGCGCCAAAAAGATGGTATCAACTGCTATAAAGCTGATATTTAAAAAAATCGTTAACGCAGCTGGCAAGGACAGCTGGACTAGAGAACGTGAGATCGAACCCTGTGTGTATTTAGCGTGCAGTGACATTTCGATGATCTAAAACTAAGAATGGAGCAAGCACCATACCTTTAGTTCAATATTAAATCAAAACTTTTAGGATAAAATGACCTTACAAGCCGTTGAGAAGCAAAGTGGCAATGTAATTAGTCATTCAATATCATGATTTATCACGATAAACAGAGTGCATCACGGTCGTTGACATAATGCCTGAGCGCACTCATAGCTATGTCAAAATCAGTTTTTGGTCCAAACAATGAATAGTAATTAGTGGCATCATAGGAATGAAGCGAAGCGACGCTCTTGGGTGATCCATTCGTATTCGGAATCTCTGGTCTTTTAATGCAAGGATCAAACGCTACTTCATTGGATTGTTTAGATACAATGACGGGGAAAGATGCGTTATCAAATGGCGACGGTAGGCGCATGTAATCATAAAATTTGCCAGAGAGATCTGGCTTTGGGCTATTACGAGAATGTTTTTTACCCTTCAAGTCGAAGGCTATTAACTCATAGCATGTGATCCCCGAATGTCGAAGTAATAAATCACACTGATGCTTAAGAAAATTCACTCGTGCACTGTTTGTATCTTTAAGTGTTAAAAAACTCAAGTAGCGTGAGACGACCACGGGAAGAATCTTTCTTTGATCATCCAGTTCAATAGCGTGAACATTACTGAGAATGGTCGCGATTTGATCAGAGGTGTCGCTGAGACCCATCCTTTTCAATTGATGGCGTACAACATCATCGTTAGGATTAGTTGAGCGCAATGATTGCTTGATGAGCACAGCAGCTATTTTATGTAATAGATCTTTTAAAACACCATCAATCACTTTATCGTTTGCTTTTTTGCTCATTGGGCCTAACTGAATATTGTGACAAAGTCGCGTATGCACCTCTTGCAATACAAAGAGAACAGAATCAGCTTGTCTGGAAATTGTCTCCTCGTCTATTACCTCTATTGACAAGCAAGCCTTAGTACCCTCGAGCTCTTGAAGACTCCACACCGATGGGCGGTGCATACCTTGGGTAACCAAGGTGGCTAACTTAAATAAATCAACTGGGTAATACGAATATTTTGTGTTAATCATCTCAATGATACTGTCGCAGCAATCAATCACCGACAAGTAATTTATGTAATCTCTATCTAGTTGTTTCTGGCGCATGATATTTACTCACAAATCATCGGACTCTATGTGATTTGAAGCTTTAATCATAGTAACTCATAATTTTTAATACTGACTTAAGATACATGTACGCACGCAAGTATCTATTCATCTCGTGACAGAAACCTCAATTCACTATAAACTGCCGCGTAAAAAAGGACGGCGCACTTATGGCAAATGTACTTCATCCCGATTGTCCACAATCCCATCAAAATAACCACCGCTGGGGTGGTCTAGTCTATAGCGCTAAAACGCTGGCCTGCGCACAGTTAGCCACTCAATCATCCGGGCCACTGTGTCTATTAACTGCCGATATCCACGCTGCGGAACAACTGCGTCGCGAACTACCATTTTTCTTGCCGGATCAGTTTCCTGTGCT
This sequence comes from Coxiellaceae bacterium UBA1530, assembly GCA_002323325.1. Taxonomy (GTDB): domain Bacteria; phylum Pseudomonadota; class Gammaproteobacteria; order Coxiellales; family Coxiellaceae; genus UBA9148. The sequence continues at coordinate 13,633 of DCQA01000014.1, forward strand.
GTACTTTCCAGACCGTGAAACCTTGCCCTATGATATGTTTTCGCCGCATCAAGATTTAGTTTCAGAACGTTTGCGTGTTCTAGCCACGCTGCCCCAGCTTTCTCGGGGTATTGTCATTGCTGCTCTACCAACCGTGATGCATGTATTACCCCCATCATCGCATCTTAGCGCTCATAGTTTACAGCTAGCAAAGGAACAAACACTCCTAGTCGATCAGTTCAGGCAGCAACTAGTACTTGGTGGCTATCGCCATGTCTCGCAAGTAATGGAACACGGTGAGTTTTTAGTTCGAGGGTCCATCATTGATGTCTATCCGATGGGTTCAGAATTACCCGTAAGAATCGAACTATTTGACGATACGATTGATAGCTTACGCACCTTTGATCCTGAAACGCAGAGAACAGTAGAGAAAATCACTGAGTTAACGCTACTTCCAGCGCAAGAATACGCACTGGATGATGAAGCCATCGCTCACTTTCGTCAGGCATGGCGTGCAACATTCAGTGGCAATCCATTGGATTCACCCAGCTACGAAGCAATAACGGATGGTCATCACCTAGCCGGTGTGGAAATGTATCTGCCTTTGTTCTTTGAAGACACGTCGGTGTTCATGGACTATTTACCGCAAAATACACGTATTATCCAAACACAGCCACTAAATGCTCATCTCGATCAGTTCCTTAATGAAGTCAATCATCGTTACGAACAATACCGTTACGATCAAACGCGCCCATTGCTACCCCCTAGTCAACTGTTTATGAGCAGTGATGTTTTTTTCTCAAGATTGAATAGTTTTTCTTGTATTCGTATTGATGATAGTGCTGATCATAATACTCACGATGATTTTGAAATAGTGGCATTACCAACTTTTAATTCACAGACAAAAGAGATAACAGCGTATCAAGATCTCGCAGTATGGCTTAAAGATAAAAAAGGTCGAATGCTATTTACTGCAGAATCAGCCGGTCGCCGAGAAGTCATGCAGCAACAATTAAAGGCCGTAGGCCTATCGCCATCTCTGTGCGAGAGCTGGAATGATTTCTTGAATTCAGATGTCGAAATAGGTTTAACGGTAGCTAACTTGGACCATGGCTTTTTTGATCATCAAAATACAATCACTATTATCACAGAAAGTGATATTCACGGAGATTATGTCGCGCAACGTCGAAAAAGACGTTCACACTCAACACTTGAACAACACGCTATTATTAAGCATCTTACCGAGCTGTCTATAGGTGACTTAGTGGTCCACTTAGAGCATGGTGTTGGTCGTTATTTGGGGCTAGAAAAACTCAATACAGGCGGCTTAGAAGCTGAATACCTGGTTTTAGAATATGCCAACAACGATAAGATTTTTGTGCCTGTAACTTCGCTGTTTATGATCAGTCGTTACAATGGTCAAGACAGTGAACATGTCTCTTTACATCGTTTAGGCTCAACGGCGTGGGAAAAAGCCAAACGTAAGGCCGCTGAGAAAATTCACGATGTGGCCGCAGAGCTGCTCGCGTTGCACGCTAAACGAGAAGCCACACCAGGCCAGGCATTTTCTATTGAAGAGCATGACTATCAACGCTTTCGATCTGCTTTCCCGTTCGAGGAAACACCTGATCAGATGAATGCTATTGATGCTGTTAGAGAAGATATGACTACAGCAAAAAGCATGGATCGCTTGGTGTGTGGCGATGTAGGCTTTGGTAAAACGGAGATCGCGATGCAGGCTGCTTTTATCGCTGTCATGAATGGTCAGCAAGTCTCCGTGTTAGTCCCAACCACTTTATTAGCTCAGCAGCATTACCAAACGTTTTGTGATCGTTTCGCTGATTGGCCGATAAGTATCGGTGTGGTGTGTCGCTTACAAACTCCTAAACAGCAAAAAATAACGTTGGAGCAGCTAGCACTTGGGCAAGTCGATATCATCATCGGCACGCATAAATTATTACAACCAACCATTCGCTTTAAAAAACTGGGACTCATTATTGTTGATGAAGAACACCGATTTGGTGTTCGGCAAAAAGAAAAAATCCAAGCCATGCGAGCAGAGGTCGATCTACTAACGCTTACCGCAACACCGATTCCTCGCACGCTTAATATGGCATTATCTGGCACTCGAGATTTATCCATTATCGCAACACCGCCTGCAAAACGTTTAGCGATCAAAACCTTCTTACAACGCTTCTCTTCCACGATCATTCAAGAGGCCATGCAACGGGAGCTATTACGTGGCGGTCAGCTGTATTTTCTTCACAATGATGTAGCCAGCATGGAAACCATGAAAGAGCAGTTATCAACCATGGTCCCTCAGGCGCGTATAGCGATAGCGCACGGTCAAATGTCAGAAAAACAATTAGAACGTGTGATGGCCGACTTTTATCATCAAAAATTTAATGTCTTACTCTCAACCACGATTATTGAATCGGGTATTGATGTACCGACTGCTAACACGATTCTGATTAACAAAGCTGATCGATTTGGACTTGCGCAGCTGCACCAAATTCGTGGACGTGTGGGTCGTTCGCATCACCAAGCGTACGCCTATCTGCTAGTGGATGAGCCAACTGCGATTTCAAAGGACGCCCAAAAACGCTTTGATGCCCTACTCTCTCAAGATGATCTAGGTGCTGGTTTTTACTTAGCCACTCATGATTTAGAGATTAGAGGAGCTGGCGAACTTTTAGGAGAAGGTCAAAGCGGGCATATGCAAGCCATTGGGTTTACCTTGTACATGGATATGCTAGAGGAGGCAGTAGAAGCGATTAAGGCGGGCAAACCCATTAATAGCGAACCCAGGCAGTCACAACAAGCCTCAGTGGAATGCGGCATTCCTGCCTTACTACCTGATACATATATTCACGATGTCAACACACGCTTATCGCTGTATCAACGGATCAATGACTGCCAAGATAAAGAACGTATTGATGACCTACAATCCGAATGCATTGACCGATTTGGATTATTACCACAACCCGCTAAAAACCTATTCGCTATTCAAGAGCTTCGCCATAAAGCCACTCAATTGGGCATTGAAAAAATAGAGATCAAACAAACTTTTGGCTATATTACCTTTAAGCAAGAGCATGCGGTTGACCCAGCTCACTTAATTCATTTGATACAAAATCAACCCAAACTTTATCAATTGCACACCCAATCAGGCATACGATTTACTTGTACAGCCAAGTCCCATGATCGCATAACAACCATACAGAGCGTCCTGACTGATATTCATCATGAGTAAATTATTCGTCACCAATCATAACCCCCATCGAACCGATTACATCAAAATCATCGGATGGCTTCTGATGCCTTATTCAATAGCTATAAATGTCTATTGTTTATTGGTTTCGCTCAATAATAATACTGACAAAGATATATTTTCCTTTGTGTTTAATCCGCTTAGAGGTCAATTAATGCTATTAATATTGTCTGGCAAGATGATCACAAGGGGCGTTGATTGCTTAACCCTACCTTCAGATCATTATATGGTAGATAAAGAAACCGCTTTTATAATGATGTGCGAGCATAAAACAGATCACATTGATTTAGTAAAAGTGATGGGTCGCTATGAGTCACTGCCTACCAATCCTGCCTTACTCATAACATTAATCCCGCTAATACAATTTACATTATCAAACTTTAATGATGTCATTTCACTAAATAATAATTACCACATTGCCTCTTTTAGTACATTAGAATTACTGAAATTCATTTCATCGGCCTTGATGGTTTGTCATGCTTGCAAGACCATGAAATTGTATGGAGTCAATCTTTTTATGTCTCGCATCCCTGGCTGTCGCCAACAAGACTTTGATAAACTCGGAATAACCCCCAAAGACGAGTTCATTTGCCCAATCACCTTTCAGGTGATAAATCAACCGTACAGCGTTATCACACAACAAGGTGTTAGTAGGCTTCACACTTATGAGATGACAGCCATCCATCAATGGATCAGTCAAGCTATCGCCAACAAAACAGAACCCAAAGACCCATACACGAGACAACCGCTGATTCACCCTTTCATGATCTTTAATGCCAAGATTAATCATGAAATTGAGACTACTATTGAATCTCATAAAGGAAATCGAGCATAGAATGAATCAGGTCAGTGGAATTATACGCTGACATGTTAAAATCAAGTGTGAAGCTAATCGGTTTAACCACTTACTGCTTGAATAGCAAAGATCATTGGCGCATTCACAGCTATTAAGACTCAACCATTAATTTTTTCAGCCACACTAAATCAGTGGCAGTGAAAGTTGGTAGTCTTTGTCTACTGTTGTTAGGCACTGATACTTACCATTTAGCCGCCGCACACCAAATGACCCATGCGTATCAATGCAGTCATTTGCAGCGCGATCTTTTCGGATATCGCTCGCAGTTTTTTTTCCAAGAGCATGAGGATCCATCAGAACCTCCCCCACTTGAGTAACAACATCCGCTTTGACATTCACCACAATGACGACATCCATCTCCATGTCGCTTATCTCCTGCAAAACCCACAGAGACGCACAAAACACAAACTACACAGCCGGTAGCCATTTTTCTTATTACCGAGAGCATGATCGATCTCCTTTTTGTCAATACGTTCTAATAGTAGTAGATGAATCCAGAAATACAAATAGTAATAATATTCATTATTTCAACGCTTTGAGGTACTCAAAGTGGGTTGTCACTGAGCCACCCACTCTTTTAATAATTTCATAAGGTTTGTTAATATTGTGTTAATAAATCAATAGTATAATTAGAGAACAAAGTCACGCTCTCTTCTTCAGTAGCAGTAGGGTTCAACGTTAGATTGTCCAAGTGGAGATAATCTATCATCAAGGGTTCAATCATATGGATAACCATAAACAATCTGATCTTTTTATTGGTAAGGAACGTCTATCCAAGCAGAGTCATCTAATAGAGTTTTCTCAATTACCAAAGATAACTTGGGCTATGATGCAAAACGACCTCATACCGCGCTATATTGGTTCTGCGATATTCTTCTTGGAACTCACATCACCTGAGCTCGAAAAGGAACTCAATCTATCCGACGGACCCTCAAGAAAATACAACTTTTTAGAAATGAGTCATGTAGAGACACTCATCGAAAAGCTCCATGATAAAGATACCAGCGATTGCAAGCTGGCCGTTATCATGAATTGTTGTGGTCACACGTTAACCTGCGTTTTTCAGCGTGAAGAGATAATAGATGGCAATGACATTGAAATATACGTAAATATTTTCAATGTCGACTCGGTTGCTTTTGATTTTGATGGAAGTGATTTTTTAAAAGAAGATTTTGTGACGCTCATAAAGCACTATCAAACTTCAGATAATGGTCAGTTTGTTCGGTTATATTCAACCGGATTTATTGAAACCGACGAAAAAAAATCTAGACGTCAATATCAAGATGGTATTTGCGCATCTTACGCCATTATTGACTCTATTATGATGCTCAGTGTGCCAACAATCACCGAGCATATGCAAGATCCATCAAACCATGCCATTTCTCTTGAGGACATTGCAGGAGTCTATTCTGTGGAATTCCTTCCTGAGCACCTTATGTTATTAACGCAGAGTATCACCGGCAAAACTAGCGGCACCTATTCTTTGCAGTCGTACTTGGATGAGATGAAAAATAACAATGATCTCAAGGAAAGTAAACTGATGTTGAATATACTCTTAAGGCCTCAAACACCCAGAACTTTTTTTGATGACATTTCGCGCGCACAAAAAGGTATTTCAGAAAAAGAAAAAAAGGAGGCAATGCAATTTAAGGATGCCATTATCAGTCGAATGCCCTTAAGTGCTTCAATACCTTCTGATTGCAATCTAACAGAAATCATTACGCACCTGCGTCTATATGACTCAGATTACAAAAGCATCATCATGAAAATGATCAACTATATTCTCTACACGAGCTTTGAAAAAGTCGCTCATCATGAGCCGAAACTAAAAGATTTCATAGACCAAGTATCAAGCGAACATGGCATTTGGGATGTGGCCGTTGACTATTTTGATAATGGCCCAATACCAAGTAACAATCAAGACAAACTGCCTTATGATGATCTCGATGATAGTCGTTCAAAGAGCCCTGGCGCATTTTTTTTTAGACCAGTGAGCCCTACAAATCAACAAGGAAAAGATTTGCAAGCAGCTTGTGCTAACGGTCATGTAAAAGGCTCGCTATAGGCTGCGAGGTTACGGCTTACGAAAGCGATAATGGGTAACAAACCACTCGGTGCCTTTATCCCATGCAAAAAGTTGCTCACAAGCCCTAAAGAATAATTCCCAATACTCATATTGCAAACGGGGTTTATCGTAGTGTGACGAAAAAAGATCGAGAATAGAGGATTTGTGAGCATGTAAATTTTCAAGCCAGTGGCGACAGGTTTTTGCATAGTGCTCACCATTGACCTGCCAGCGCTGCTCAATGGGAATGGCATGATCAAAAAATAATAATAAATCCTCACTTGGCATAATCCCATCTGTAAAAAAATGCTTCGCCATCCAGCTGGTTTCAGGATCATAGGCATAGGTAAGATATTGATGACAGAAATGATGCACAAACAAAATTCCTTGTGAGTTAAGGGCATTACTTAAGCGTTGAAATAGTTGAGTATAATTTCTCACATGCTCAAATAATTCGATACTAACGATCCGGTCATAGCGCTGCGATAGAGAGAGATCATTGACATCTGTTTTCATGCAAGTGACAGGTTTCAAGCCTCGCTGTTGAAGTTGCTTCTGTATGAATGCTTGTTGGGTTGTAGAGTTTGAGACAGCCGTGATTTGTGCATTAGGATAATGTTCAGCAATGTAACAGGTCAACGACCCCCATCCACACCCAAGGTCTAAAATAGTTTGACCATCCTGTATATCTGCACGTTCACAAGTGAGCTTTAACATCGCCTTCTCAGCATCCGCTAAATGATTGCTGTTAGTGTAATCACAGCAACTGTACTTCATGTGTGGTCCAAGTACATACCGAAAGAAATCCGTTGGGACTTCGTAGTGCTGTTGATTCGCTAAAGCCGTTGATAAGGCAATTGGACTCTGCTTGAGTTGACCAACAAAATCGCGTTTACAATTTCCGTGAGTTTTTCTATAACGGGCTTTTTCATCCTTGAGGGTACGTTTTATTTTTTGATGAATCACAGAACGGTATATGTAACCTGGGATACGTCCAGTGTTCAATAATGTGTCTAACATGATGCGTCCTTACTTGAAAAATAACTATGCACAAAATACGCGAGGCTATGCCCTGTGTCCAGAAAAAATAATGCTTATAAGGTGATAAAATTCACTAACAAGATAACTCTATCGTAAGCGTAACACGAACTACGCCCT
>DCQA01000063.1 GCA_002323325.1 Coxiellaceae bacterium UBA1530
GGTGCGACGGGTGTTGAAATTTGCGGTTCATTAACAGATCTAATCAATACCAAATTCATCGATCACTTTCATAATATATCGATTGATCAGATTACAATTTGTGTGATTGAAGCAGGCGATCGTCTTTTGTCATCTTTTTCTCAACGTTCAAGTGATATTGCTTTTAAAGATTTATCAAAAAAAGGGGGGGTTATTAAATTATCTGAAAAAGTCATATCAATCTCATCCGGCGTAATTGAAACCTCTAAAGCAATCTACAATGCTGATACAATTATCTGGTGTGTATCCCTGGTATCTTCAATGAATAACGTTGTTGATGAAAGTTATACTGATAGTTTAGGAAGGATTGTTGTTGATAAATTTTTATCAATGAAAGAATTTCCAGATATTTATTGCCTTGGTGATGCCTCTTATGCGGTTGATGAAAATGATAACCCCTATCCTGGACTCGCATCTGTTGCTAAGCAGCAAGGGTCTTATGCTGCTAAGGATATCATTAGTCGCCTGAAAAAAAGTAAGAGGAAGAAATTTCATTTTAAGGATTACGGCTCTATGGCTGTCATCAGTAATCATAGCGCTATCGCTGAGTTTAAAAGATTTTACTGTCATGGAAGATGTGGATGGTATCTCTGGGGTTTTGTTCATATATATTTCTTAGTAAACATAAAAAATAAATTCTCTGTTTTTTTTAACTGGATGTCCTATTATTTCCTCAAGCGCCCTTCATCTTTGATTATTCTCAATCGTCATAGAAATAAGATCGATGATTTAACCGATGATAACAACAGTTCAAAGTAAATATTGATTTATTTAATCTGGAATCTTAAAAGTCTAAATATACTCAAGGAGCCATTAATACCGACTCTACTAAGGACTAATTGTGTGTCTCGTATCAGTTATGTTATTTCGCAGAAAGTTGACAAGCAGATGGTTGAAAGCGGTGTTGACGATTGTAATAAAACTCGTGGTTTAGAGCAGGCGATTAAAGCTCAATTCTGGATGGCGGCTCCCATGATTTCGAGTTGATTGAGGTATTGAATGTTAGCTTATCGTTAATTGACTTTATTGTTCTGCTCAATCGAATCTTGATTATCATTGAGTAGACGGGACAAGATCCAGATCATACTGACAATAATCAATAGTGCGATGAAGAAAAAAGTCTTTATTAGAATGATATAGATGGTTACCTTTTTTTGACCATTACGAATTTTTGTCTCAAAGTTCTGATACACTAATCGCTTAAAAGTATCCAACGGTACCATGATGGATTGCTTATCACTGGCATACTTTTTGTTATATAGAATCGATTGAGCCGAGAAAACTTTTTTCTCCGGTGACAGTGCTTGAGTTGTGGATGATAACTTGAAAGTATTTATCGGGCGAGGCATTAAATTTTCGGGTACTTGATAGGCTTCTAATACTGTTCGCATGCTCTCTAATTGGGTCTGTATTAGGACATCTGAGTTCCTTTTTGATTGCGTCAGTAAGTTGATAAGATCACTGTCAGAGCTGAGTCTTTCAAGTGTTTGAATTGCCTTATCTCTCCTCTTGTCAATATTCACTTCGTGCCAGTAGTTTTCAAGATAGAGGGGGTTTCCTGTAACACTGAATGCTCGTGCTTGTGAGGTAAGGTAGTCGCTCGCCTTTGCTAGTGTGGCACCTGCTTCGATAAATTCAATTTCTTTATTATAATCAACTCGCTCTTCAAGGATAAAGTTATTCAATTTGAAGATCAGAATCGATGATATGATAATTAGTGTAATGCTCAAGATGAGTAGAAAATAGATATTTGTGAGCTTCTTCATTAAGTTACCTCGAGATTAAGTGTTCAATCATGAAAAGAATAGATGTGAGGCCAAATGCAGGATGCAGTATTAGATAGAAACTAAAAAAAGCATTACGTCCCGTAAAGTCTGACAACAAGATTGCGATTCGTAGAAACCCACCAAAAATAATATACATTGTTGCTACAAATGAAAAAGGGATTATGTATAAGAAGCGATAAATTACATTGATTTTTTTTGATGTGATTTTAGTATTTTCTGATATGAATTGTATACCCTGAAAGCTCGAGTGTAGTGAGTTTATCAAGGTGGCATTGATGATTGTAAACAGGCACATGACAGCTAGGATCCAGCGATAGGCTCTGGTTTTTTCAATACCGAATCCCCACCAATATTTATCAAAGAATTGTACAACGGTTTGTTTTTTACTTTTGTAGAGGAAATGTTGGTACTCCACATACAGCCGGTTATAACTCCGTTGCAGACCGTTTTTTTCGAATTGATTAAGTAGTTGATTGTAGGTGCGAATCTTCGTGTGAGCTAGGGTATGTTTAGGGAAAATCAATTTAAATGTTGTATAGTTGATCTTGATATGTGATATGTCAGCATTCGTTAGGTTGATGCCAATTTTCTCACCATGGTTGAGTGCTCTCATTTTTGTTAGATCAATAATTTTATTAGGACTTGATACATTTTCAAAGTCTAGGCTGCCGTTAATCATGCTTTTTGAGAAGTCAGCACCCATCTCAAACCTAGCATTAGAAAAATCAGTGACAGGCCCATCGAATTCACTACCAATGAATGATACTGGTTTTTTAAATACTGAGTTTTGAAACGAGGTCGTGTTTCTGAATCGACTATGATTAAACCTAGTCACTTCGTTGAATTTATTATTTTCGAAACTAATCGGTAACTCAAATCGGTTATAGTTAATTTCTACTTGTGAGTTAAAATGACATTGGTTCGCAGCCATCTTACCCCTTATTGTGTTACGTATAAAACTGGTGTTTCCGTTGAAAGTCACTGCATAAAGTTTAAATGATTTGTACGCCTTTGATTGCCGTTGTTCCCAATCATCATTAAATATTGTCAGGTTAATTTGGACATCCTTGCGATATTTAACATCCGTAAATAATACCTTACGATTAAATTGTGAAGCTGAAATCTCAATCGGTTTTCTTAGCATGATATTTCTTAGAGTCACTGTATTATCAAATTGTTGATAGGATAAGGATGTGTAGTCGTTGGATTGCTCCATCATAATCGGCATAGCGTTTGTTTGCATTGTTGGTAGTTGAATTGTGGGATGGATATATTTTTGAAAGTAGGGTTCGATCAGCCGGTAGTTATTTTTGGCAATAATGGTATTAGCACAGCTCACAAGCGCAACAAAGAAAATGATTTTAAAGTATATTCGTAATTTCATCATGATATCAATGATATAGCTTTGTTTCTCTATAAACAACTCATGGTTTTATACCTCAGGCGATTTTAAATAATCATTTTTTATTCTTATGAGATTTTTTTCAGTACTCAGCATAAAAATTAGATAAATTCATTCACTTATTGTAACGTTTTTAATTAATGTATCCCTATTTTTTGGAAATATGGATTATATTTTCCTATAATTAGATTAATAGTTATCCATTAATCTAATATTAAATTTATATTGGGTGAGATTGTCATGTTTTCTATTAAAAAATTGATTATTGTTTTTCATGGATGGGTTTTACTCGTATTTACCTCCTGTGCTATTGCTGGTGATTATCTGCAGGCATCTTCTTCTATTACGCAAATGGCTAATACGTCACCAACGATGGTTACAATGGATATGGTTGATGCCAGTAAAGGTATTACCCTCGACCGAGATGGATCAATCACAATTAAGAACTCAGGTGCATACTTCATCGTTGCTGCTCCTCAGGTTGGTCGTGCAGGTAAAGGCTCGTTCGGATGTTTTGATTTATGGTTGAGAGTTAACGACGAGGATGTTGATAATTCAAATGTCCAGTTATGCAATGATAAAGGTAGTAAAGCAAAAGATGTTATTGTCTCTCAAAGTATTCTTTTCCTAAAAGCCGATGATGTGCTGACCTTGATGATGTCAACTGACAATACGGTATCATATTTAGCCATTGAGGCAATAAAGCCAGCAGGTGAACCTTTGGTCCCGTCAATTATTTTCTCTATGTTTATGGTTGATTGACTGCTCATCTCTTCACATAAAATTATGATACAGCATAATCAAAATGAGGGTTAGGTTGTTTAATAGTATGCCAGTATCTAGCCCTAACCTAATTTCACAACCTAGCTTAATATCCGCGCATACTAGGCTTACGCAAAGGCATGTAGAAGTCCATTCGCCGTTAGTGTCAGGTGTGTTGGAGAGGTATAGGAAGTGTTTTTGCGGCTCTAGCTCGAACCTCTTCCAGTGACCGCATCTTATATAAAGGTCACCCGAAGAGTACAAAACAAGCAGGTTAATAAAATTTCGCTAAATTCTCGTTCTTTTGATGCTTAGGTTAATCTTCTACTGAAAATGATCAAAAGGCATCCTGCCAAAGCACAGATAGGTAGAAAGGATAGTCCAAGTTGATAGCTATGAAAAGTATACTCATTGGTATTAGTATGATACCCAGGATAATTGTAGTTCATGATCTTAATGGTTATATATTGGGCTAACCCTGCACCGATTATCGCACTCATGTTCACGATACTTGCGAGTCTTGCAAAGATTTGAGAAGGAAACTCTCGCCTTACTAGCACAAGACTCAGCGACTGAATGGAGCACGATAGTCCTAGTCCATACAATGCGATATCGTTAATCAGGTATGACTTAGTCAAAATTAGGCTAATCATTGACAGCAGTGCCACTGAAAATAGTGCGAGTATCAGCCAATATGAATGTTTTATAGTGTCGTTTATCAGTCCAATCAGTGGTGATGAAGCAAGGCCTAGCCAAAATAATCGCATCATCTCACTGCTCTCAATGGATGTAATCTTAAAGTGTGCGACCATAAAAGGAATACCCCATAATGATCCAAAAGCGCCAACAGGCATCCAGCTTAGTGCTCCAATAGTGATGATAATCCAGCATCGTACGTTTGTGAGGATAGTGCGTAGCTTTAGAGATGACACGTGCGAATGATTCAGAACCTTAGAATTAGGTTCTTTTTGATATCGTGAACACATAAAACAGACCGCAAGAATGAGTAACATGGTCGCTATGGTATACAAAGTGGCCTGCCATCCAATGTGTTGCGCTAATACTCTTATAGGTTCTTGACCCATTAAGGAGCCGATCGCCCCTAAGCACTGAAGTATACCTATTGCAGTTGTGAGAAATTTTGGACTCAAATGTTCTTTTATAAGGGTTAGCGTCGTAACAAACGCGAATGCTGAGGTTGCACCAATGACTGTCCTTGCTGCTATTGCCTCCCATAGCGACGTGGATTGACTGAAAAGAACCACCCCTACGCTACATAACGACAGCGCTATTATCGCGGGAATATGTGTGCCATAGCGATCAATAATCATACCTACAGGAATTTGCATACTGGCATAAGCATAGAAAAAAAAACTGCCCATGATAGCAATTCCAACTGTATCAGTACAAAAAGATGGCATCAAATCATTCATCATGACAGAGGGTGATACCTGTAATAAATACTCCAAGCAATAGAAACATCCGCCAAGAAAACATAGATAGGCTCCTGATATTATTGATCTATTCCTTGTCATGAAACTATTTCCTTAGATATGCAATGTTGTATTCTATGAATATGTCTTTTTTATTTACCAGCAGATATGCGGGATTTTTTTTATCTTCAAATTATCGTGGTGAGTTACCGTTATAGGTGTCACAGTGCTTGACGTCTTTGTGTGAACTCGCCTTAGTACTGAAGACGATAAGCATACTGGTATTGTTGCCTTTCTCACAGGGTATTTCTTCCACTGAAAGGTATCTGCGATCATTTCCTCCCGCTGTTCTTGTGTCACATTTTATTTCATATCGATTCTTGTTAGTCATGTGTTTGACACCTGATGATGATCTTTGAAATCGTCCTTTTTTTAGAATGTTATCAAGCTCTTGAGGGCAGTTGTCGGGATCAGATGCAGCCATATAGGCTCTCACAATACCGTCTTTGAATAATGGGTACGCCCGATAAGCAGAATTGGTTTGTTCATTACGTTTTTCATACAGCGTCGTGGAATAGATATAATGTCTTCCAGTTATAGACCTCCATTCAAGGGTATCTAGTGCAGATTTTCGATGTTGCTTTGATGTATTGGGCGAGTCATCCTTGTAAATCTCGTTAAATTTTAGTGATTTTTTACGACTTTTCTTCGAGTGTGTTACAGATTTTACGGTTGTGATTGAGTTACTAGGTGTACCAATGTTTTCATTAGCTTCGAGGGTATTCATTTGGTACTTATTACAATCAATGCTCTTTTTTGTGAAATATAATTCTCTAGACTTAACCTTCATTTCGATAGCATCACCCAGTTCTTCAATCGATTTACGTTTCCTGCTTCCATCTAATATGGATTCAAGTTGATGGCATTTTTTAATGATCATTTGTGAATTGTTGATTTTAGTTTTTCTAAGATAAAGGTGAAAAACTGAATAGATTATGAGTGGTGGAATAATGCTCATCAGTAGATTTGATCTCAGGAAATACTTGCAAGAACCTATAGCAATAAACGTTCCGATCATGATCTTATCTTTGTACACAAGTGGGATATCATCAAGGATCGACTGCTCGTATTGTTTTATTTTTGATAATTTGTGTCTATTTAATTTCGTCCCAAACTTATGGAGTGATAGGCACATCAGCATGAGTTGGATGCAAATGATATGATCCTTAAGTAAGGGCATTAGATGATGCTCCGGTGTTTTATCAAAAAAGTGCATTAAAAAAGAGAAGTCACTGTGAGTGTTTGTATCGAAAAAATTCCACTGTATCCAACGAATGGTCTTTATCCAAAAGTCATTGATTTGTGGAATTAACTCACTAGACGATTTTCCTGAAAGGACATCCACTTCCTCCTCAGAGCCAAGGAATAGCAATGGGTTATTAAAGAGTAGAAATTCATTAAAAAAATAGTCGACAATAGATGAAATGAAGCTTTGGATGAGGAGAAGTTTATTGCTCTCCTTATTATAATTATAATTAATCGTCTCATGTAAAATAATGACGATGTTTTGATGAAGTATTTGCATTAAATCCGGGGTAAACTCAAATTGAAAACGTGTGTAGGAGTTAAAGTGTTCGATTAACGCACACGCCTGTAGCTCGATAAAATTCTGGTAGGTTGTATTGTGATCTGGCGTGCAGTGTAGAACGATCATACATTGCATGACTGCAAGTTTGATTTCATGGGATTGGTGGATAGTACGATATAATGTGTCAAAATCTTGTTGATAACATGAGACCTTATTGCCTTTTGTCATCGACTGAAAAATACCTTTTACCCTTTCACGGTCACCCGTAAACGCAAAAAGTGTATTAATAATGCCTTTTTTACCGAGTGAGTATGACTGATTCGAATGTTTATTCATGAGGTGTGTTAGGTGTGTATGGTTTGGTGGTATCTATTCTTATATAAGGTATTTCAATTTAATTAGTCATCGGTTTATATCTGATGGAGTTTGATAAACTGCAATGGTTTAACAATGACGTCATATTGACTAGCTTGTTGTTGATTCAGTTCTTTATCTTGTTGTTGTATTTGCGAGAACAGAGACTTCAATGGTTTACTAGCTGCAGACAAGTCTGTTTGAGAATGAGGAATATGTTGTCGACTCAGTGCGCTGTATAAGAGTAATATTGTCTTAAGCCTAAGATATTCTGAAAAATTCATCACAGTTTTCTTTGTCTTTGGTGTATCAAGATTTAAATCATTAAATCGATTTAATACCTCACTGAGTGGATCGTATGAAAAAAATTCCTCGAGTTCACGTGCTGTAAGTTGGTATTGAGTCAAAGGTTTAGCAATGGCTTGTTGCCATTGTCTAATCACTGTCTGCCAGGATTGTGTATTCTCTTGGAATAATTCAGAAAGGTTTTTTTGTAGTTCGCCTAATTTCAGATTAGCTATGGTGTCAAGCTGCGCATTCGTAAGCTGACTCTGGTGATTGGCAGAAAAATCTTTAAAGGTGTCATCAGTAAACATTCGATGCTGTTGTCGCGCAAAGACAATTTTTGCATAAGCATTAAAGGAGTTTTTAATAAACGTGTGGTAGGGGCCTGTGGTGATTTCATCGAGTTGTGCCTCGTTTAGTAGTTCTGGGCTAGCGTCTACTGTTTGTTGGTGCTGAGCTTTGAGTGCAGAAATCGTATGTTCTTCAATCCATGTTTTTGCTGGGATCCAGTCACTGATAAGTGTCCTTGCATAAGTACTAAATAAGAATGTGTGGTTCGTGCTAGCCATTTTGTCCCTTAGTGTCTGTAAATCTTGGTTAAATATAGCATATTTGTTGTACGGTCTTAATTGGTTGTTGTCTTTCCGTTGGTCTCACTGTGGATCTAAAGCTGTCTTCTTGCTTGGACAGAGCGACTGCAGCTGTGCAATAGCTCCTCTGTCCTTTCCCAGTTGATACATGCATCAGTGATGCTCTGTCCATAGGCCAGTTGTGTGTCTGGAGCATATTGTTGTTTGCCCTCTAGAATATGACTTTCCAGCATTATGCCTATGATCGCTTTTTGTCCTTCGCTGATTTGACGACAAACTGATTGAGCCACCTCGATTTGAACATTAGGAACTTTCCCACTGTTTCCATGACTGCAATCAATCATAATCCTTTGAGGGGATAATTGCTGTTTGGATATTGATTGTATGGCTTTTTGTACATGATGTTCATGATAGTTGGGTGCAGTTTGACTGCCTCTCAGAATAATATGTCCGTAAGGATTGCCTGAGGTTTTTTTGATGATAGTGGTGCCTTCTTCATTTGATATGATGGTTGCATGTTGTTTTTTTGCCGTGATCATTGCATTAATCGCATGATCTACATTCCCACAGAGCGTATTTTTAAATCCGACTGGAGATGGTAAGTCAGATGCGAGTTCTCTATGGAGAGGGCTAGTAACCGTTCGTGCTCCAATGGCCGACCAAGTGATGAAATCGCTGATGTAATGTGCTGTTATGGGATGAATAAATTCAGTGCCGCAACACACTCCCATGTTTTGGATATCTTGGAGTAGCTGTCGTCCTATTTGGTAGCCCTCGTTGATATCACACTTTCCATTGAGATGGGGGTCATTAATGAGCCCTTTCCACCCTACAGTGGTCCTGGGTTTTTCAAGATAAACACGCATGATAATCAGTAGCTCTTGCTTAAATCTACTCTGAGCTTTTTGTAGTCGTTGGGCAAAATCTAGTGCTGACTCGGGGTCATGGATAGAGCAGGGGCCAACGACTACGAGTAATCGATCATCCTGACCATCTAAGATTCGACGAACATCGATGCGTTGTTGTTGCACACGATTGGCGATAGCCTTTGTGCAGGGGATGATGTTACGCAGTTGTTGTGGTGATATAAGTTCCACAGAAGGTTCTTTTTTGTGCATTGTCAATTCTGCTGTTAGCGGTGTATGATTGAGGGCAATTTTTGAGCTCATGCCTGTTAGCGATTCAGCAGGTTTAAACTAGGGCTTTGGTGGAGATAAGTCAAGATGAGGGGTGTGGCAATTACGTCTATGCGCTATATTATCGCAATGATTGCGATGATAGTTACTTTATTACAATGTGCATGTCACTCAATGCAAGTAAGTGACAATAATCACCAAAATACGCATGTCAGTGCGTCGGATTCAGCTCTGACAGGAGTTAAGCATAACAGTCAATGGGTCTATAAGTGTCGAGTGTTAAATTTACATTCAAAGACTGTTTATCTGGGGTACGATCGACGAAGAAATGTTGCCATAAGTCAGGCTAGGGAGGCATGTTATGCGGGTGCTCATTCAGCATCGTGTGATTTCCATTTTGATTGCCAGCTCCAGCACGAATTGCCTTGAGTCATAGGTTGTTGACTTTCATCGTGCCCGTGTTAGTATCACCGTGGAATTGAAGCAGGCCAAATCCTACGAAGCTTTTTTCCACGCAATAGCCGATTCCAAAGATAATACATTTTATCATGAATTTACCAGTATTTTATAATCTAGAACCTATTTATCGATAGTAACTTAACCTAATCTCTTTTATGATTCTATATTTTAAATGCAGATCTGATCATAGGCCTCTGTTTTTAATATAGTTATTTCATTGTTGTAATGATTGCTTATAGCTCACAAAACTGCTTTTTTGATAAAAAAACACACACAAAGCTATAATTTACATGAAGGTTGTTATGCGAGGAGAATAGGCGATTACATTCGAAAAATACCGTATTTTGTTTCCTCAATCGAAAGTTGGCTAACAATATTAAGGGCCATACTTAGAGCAGTCCGAGTATTGAGTGGATCTATCATCCCATCATCCCAGAGTCGAGCACTGGCATACCAAGCGTTTCCTTGTCGCTCATATTGATCACGTATGGATTGCATGAATGTTGCTTGATGTTGTGGATTCCATTGTTGTCCCTTACGCTCTAACTGGACTTGTTTGATGTCAGTAAGAACATTGGCAGCCTGCTCACCACCCATGACTGATATGCGAGCATTTGGCCAGGTTAGTAATAGTGTCGGTTCATAGGCCCGACCACACATGGCATAGTTCCCAGCCCCATAGCTGCCTCCGACAATGACCGTGAACTTCGGCACTTCACTGCAGGCTACTGCTGTCACCATTTTGGCGCCATGTTTTGCAATACCAGCTGATTCAGACGCTTTACCCACCATAAAGCCATGAGTATTTTGCAAAAATAACAGTGGGATTTTACGTTTATTGCAAAGCTGAATAAACTGTGTACCTTTCAGTGCTGAGTCTGAAAATAAGATGCCATTATTGGCTACAATACCAACAAGATGGCCGCTTATTCTAGCAAAACCACAAATTAGAGTAGTGCCGAAGAGTTGTTTGAACTCATCGAACTCTGAGGCGTCGGTGAGTCTAGCAATGATCTCTCGCATCTCAATCGGCATACGAGGATCAGCTGGAATTAATCCAAGTAACTCTTCTGCAGGGTGTAGTGGTGGTGTAACTTTGGGTTGCTTGGTGGGCAGAGGTAAATTTAGGTTTCTTATACATGTTCGTGTTATTGATAGTGCGTGTTGGTCATTGTCTGCATAATAGTCTGCAACACCAGACTCTCGACAATGAATATCAGCTCCTCCTAAATTTTCCGCGCTGACAACTTCGCCGGTTGCGGCTTTAACCAGAGGCGGCCCGCCAAGAAAAATAGTACCTTGCTGCTTTACAATGATGCTAACATCAGCCATGGCAGGAATATAGGCTCCTCCCGCAGTACATGACCCCATGACGACAGCGATTTGAGGGATGTTGTTGGCTGATAGTCTGGCTTGATTAAAAAATATCCTGCCAAAATCCTCTTTATCAGGAAAAACTTCATCTTGCTTTGGTAGAAAGGCACCACCAGAATCGACTATGTAAATACACGGCAGTCGCATTGATTGCGCAATAGCTTGTGCGCGTAAATGTTTTTTGATGGTAATAGGAAAATAACAGCCACCTTTCACAGTAGGGTCGTTAGCGATGATCATACAAGGCATTTGCTCAATGACTCCAATGCCGGTAACGATACCACCAGCAGGAATATAATCGTCGTATAATTCATTACCTGCAAATAACCCAATCTCAAAAAAATCGGAACTCTCATCAATGATTTCATCGATACGCTCTCTAACTAATAGCTTTCCCTGGTCATACTGGCGTTGTTTAGCGGCATCACTGGATCCTTTTTCAAGAATAGATATGTGTTCGCGAAAAGTATTGACCAGTTGTTGCATCGATGCAGCGTTGGACTGATAGTCTTTGTCATCAGTATTTATTTTAGAGAGTAGAGTTTTCATAACGATCTCGATTTAATGAGTTTCAATAGCAATGGCGATGGCTTCACCGCCACCAATACAAGCAGTCGCGATACCTCGACGCTGTTTCCGTGCATGTAACGCATGTATCAGCGTTGTTACAATGCGCGTACCACTAGCGCCAATAGGGTGGCCTAACACACAAGCACCACCATGCACGTTCACTTTATCTCTGGGGATATTCAACGCTTGCATAACGACTAAGGGGACTACTGAGAAAGCCTCGTTGATCTCAAAACAGTCTATTGATTCAGTTGTCCAGTTTAATTGGTCCAGTAACCGTTGAATGGCGCCAATAGGTGCTGTAGTAAATTGCTCTGGTGATTGTGCTTGTGTGCTTATTCCTTGGATATAAGCTAGTGGTGTGTATCCATGTTGTACGGCTGTTGATTCACGCATCATGACAACTGCAGCTGCTCCATCGGATAGATTACTGGCATTTGCGGCGGTTACAGTACCATCTAGTTGGAAAACGGGTTTCAGGGATTGAATTTTTTTAACGTCAACATGGTGTAATCCTTCATCATGAATCATTTCAATAGTCTTTCGTCGCTGCTGAACAACTACGGGGGTTATTTCATTCATAAATAATCCGGTATCAGTAGCTTGTTGTGCCCGTTTAATCGATTCCATCGTGAATTGATCTTGCATCTCTCGTGAAATATTAAATTCATTAGCACAGGCTTCAGCAAAATACCCCATGGGTTGGTGCTCATCGTAGGCATTTTCCAGGCCATCATGCATGAGATGGTCTAATAATGCTGTGCCTCCTAGTCGGGCACCTTGACGAGTAGCTGGAGATAGGTAGGGCGCTTGTGACATGTTCTCCATACCACCAGCAACTATAATCTGACCTCTTCCGCAGGCGAGATGATCATGTGCCTGCATGATACTCGCTAGTCCTGAACCACACATTTTATTAATGGTGGTGCAAGGAATATTGTTAGGAAGACCAGCATAATAAGCGGCTTGCCTTGCAGGTGCTTGACGCTGACCTGCTGTTAAGACGCAGCCGATGATCACTTGATCAATTGTGTGATGGTTGATCTTACCAGCGTTTATGCTGGCTTTAATCGCATGCGCCCCGAGTTGAGGTGCGGGGATAGCTTGGAAAGCCCCTAAATAGTGTCCAATAGCTGTTCTCATTGCTGAACAGATAACGATTGTGTTAGTGTCTGCCATTTTCATCCTTGAGGCTATTTAGTTCATGCTGAATATCATATGGCGTCAATGAGACGCATGCAAGTTTCAGTTTTTATGTGTTTTATAATGTTATTTGAACCGAATGCGCATTTTTTGAGTTCGTTGTTCGAATGCCATATAAGACTTAGATAAGGTACTGAAGGTTAAATATTTGGTAATATTTGGCACAAATTTAGTATGGGTGAAGGTAAATATGTCAGATTTTGAGAACAGAGGGACAAGCGATGACACGCTGGCCTATATTCCATTATCTGAGTCTGATGATCCAGAGTCAGTTCAAGATGAGGGCTCGTCTGAAAATCACACTTCAGAGGAAGGCAGTTCTAAGTACAACTTAGATTCGCGTCTTTGCAATGAAATGCTCTGGCAGTGCGGTTTGTATTCTTTGTCAGGTAGTTATGTTGCCTACTATTTATGGAAAGTGATGGATAGCCCGTCGGATTACCTAGTTGCGGATTGGAGTGAATTACACGATCACTACCATCACTTGAAAGTGCTATCGTTCATCGATTTACGCGCTAGCTGGTGCACAGGTGTTCTGCCGTCGCTGATGTGGCAGATGATTTCCTCTCTAGAGACTTTACTATACGGTGATTGGTTTGATCCTGAAAAAATTGACACTAACACCTATCTTGGAAGGTGTCTGAAAGCAATTCCTGTGTCATGGCCTTTATCTCAATTACGAGATTTTTACACAAGGTATCATTGGAATAGGATTATTGAGAATCCTGAGCAAAGAGCACTCTCTCAACAAAATTGGTTATCTTATCGACGAAGTCATTTTTTGAGGATTATGGCAACGCTATTGTTTTCTTTTCCAGTCTTATTATGCGTTGTTTTTAGCTGCTCATGGGCAAATTTCCATTCGAATTTTACGACAATCTTGAATGATGCACCCCCTGATGCACCAAGTTCATTTTCTGGCTGGGTTTATCGTTTCTTTCCTAACTTATCCTCATTGAAGGTGATCAATAATCTATTGCCTGCCAGTGTGTGTTGGTTATCTGTATTGGTATTATACTCGTCGTTAAAGGTATTGGATGCAAGTTACTTTCTATTTCACCATCAATTTGATGAGCCCATTGATATCAGCGTGAAAAATCAAAGAAGATTTTTTCCAGCTATAGAACAAGCAGCCTCTACAGCAATCATAATTTCATTACTGTTCTTCTTTCCACTTATCACCGGTGTGTGGTTATGTTCGACATCTGAGGGTGGCGGTATCGAAGTGTACTTGAACGAGTTAATTGGTGGCGATAGTCGACATGATTTATTAGCACTAGCATTTGGATGGATAAGTCAATTGCCTCAGGTGAACCACTCCAATGAGCCCACGTTATGTTTTAATCAGTCAGTTTCCTTTGATACCTCTCCATGGACAAATTTAACCAGTGTTTGTATAGAGTCTTTTGATTTTTCACAATACGTTAAAGTGACGCGATGGGAATATATGTATCTGGCTGCCTGGGGAGAAGAGAAAATCTCCGAGCCTTGGTCAGCATCGTTTGCCTATCGAGGAATAGATACCATGGGTGTTGAGCAAGCTGGTGTTTTAGATGTGTCTCGTGATCAGATCAATATTTTTCCTTTTATAAATTTAGGTGAGGTGACTCTCATTGAAGAATTTGGCGTTTATCCGATTGCGAGTATCCTTTTCTATTTTTCAGCTGCGCTTTTCTTATACTCCCAGGCGAGTCTATCATGGGCTAATCAAACTGTGATGCCAATCTATCAGAGTATGGTAACCGCTATCGATAACTATAAACTAGTTTATTTCGTTCCTGCGTTTTTCATTATGGTGGTTTGCTCTAAATGTTTAGGTAATGGTATTAATCACTTGAACTCAAAATTATCCCCTCAAGCTCAAAACTTTTGGGGCGTCTTCTATAATTTATTAGACGTATGCGATATAGGATATGACCCTGATTGGAATAATGTGGCGGGGTTTGATGCCATCAGTGTTGATGTTTGGTTTTCAGCCGACTTACTGTTAGTTATTTGGTTGGATTGTAAATTCGTTTTTTTTCCCATACTTACTCTTTTTCTCAATCATGTAATGCAGGCTGCAAGAGGTAATGAAGAAATCTTCAGTGACACTCTAGATTCCTCTTCTACGCTGGCAAGTCATACATCCACTGATATGCATGTCTCGGGTGTGAGAGCATGCCTCTTAAGTGATAATGAAACGAAACATGATCATGATGTTGAGGCTGGAAGATCAAGATTAAGTTCACTTCGCTCAGAATAATTTTGAGCGACACAATGGTTATACCTCATAAGTTCCCTCGATCCACTCTTTTTCTCGAGATGCTGTTTCATCGCTAGCGTTGATTTTATAATCAAAAGCTGTTTATGATGTTTTTCGTTTTTAATGTTTATAGGAATGATAATGTCCAAGGACGTGCAAAGCTATGGATGGGTTTATTCTCTACGTGACTATCATCAGATGTTTGATCTCTCTGACGAGGATTTGAGTAGAAAGATTCTTGATTACCCTGGCGGAATCTCTAGCTTCAATGCTGAGCTAGCTCAACAAGGGGTATTTGTAATTAGTGGTGACGCGTTATACAGTCGATCACGGGATGTTCTTAGTGTCGAGTCAGATGAGTTATTTCAAGCTAATTGTCAAATGTTCAGAGATCATCAAGAGCGTATCAAAGGGCATGATGAGTCAGTGATTGAGACAATTTTTAATGACTGGTTATTGAGTAAGCAAATTTTTCTCGATGATTATGAGCGTGGTTATGAAGAGGGACGTTATCGAGCAATAGAATCGCTTCTTTTGCCTTTTGACGATGATCAATTTGAGCTGGCTTTGTGTACAGATTTTTTAGCGTTATCACAAACTATCCCTCAATTTACAACCGAGTCTCTCGTTGCTGAATTATGTCGAGTTGCTGAAGAGGTTCGTGTCTATCCGTTAATGACCACCGAAGGGAAGATGCATCCAGCATTGGGGTCTGTGATGTTGAGTCTACAGCAGCAAAATTTTGGTGTTGAGGTCCGAGAAGTTACCTATGATCAACAGGTGGGTGGTAATGCCATGCTACGTGTCTGGTCAAAAGAATGCATGATAAGCCTAGGTTAAATGCGTGAACATTTATAACGTCATACGTCCTTTGTTGTTTCGTTTAGAACCTGAGCTTGCTCATCAAATGACCTTGTCATTATTGCCTTATTTGCCTCTGCATCGTGATTTAGATTCACTGAACCTACCAGTTTCCTGTATGGGGTTAACCTTTAAGAATCCTGTCATGCTAGCTGCAGGTTTAGATAAAAATGCTGACTATGTGAATGCTTTATTTCGCTTAGGGTTTTCAGGGATTGAGGTAGGAACTGTAACACCTAAACCTCAGCAAGGAAATCCGAAACCACGTTGCTTTCGTGTTCCACAAGCACAGGCGGTGATAAATCGTATGGGTTTTAATAATAAAGGCGTGGATTATTTAGTGAATCAATTAGCTGGAAAGCAATATAATGGAGTTATTGGAGTTAATATTGGTAAGAATAAGGAGACGCCAAATGAGGCAGCGTTAAAGGATTACCAATATGGTTTATCTCGAGTAGCCTCTGTGGCAGATTATGTGACAATCAATGTTTCCTCACCTAATACGCCTGGATTACGTTCTTTGCAGGCCCCTGAGGTATTGAACGACTTGCTAGCAGCTTTGCACCGGCAGCGACTAGAGCTACAAGAGATACATAATAAGCGATTACCTTTGGCTTTAAAAATCACTGTAGATTTAGCTCAGGATGATATCGATGGTGTTGTCAATGCAGTATTAATCAATCAATTTGACGGCTTAATTTTAAGTAATACAACGATTGATCATCGTCAGGTTATCCCGTTTCCAAATGGCGACGAAACGGGTGGTGTCAGCGGTTCACCCCTTACGCAGGTTGCTACAGATCGACTGAATCGAGTACGTCAGCAATTGAGTAATCGGGTTGATCTTATTGGTGTTGGTGGGATTATGTCACCGCATGATGCAATAAATCGTGTCAAGGCAGGCGCAAAGTTATTACAACTGTATACTGGTTTAATTTACGCTGGTCCAAAGTTAGTCCACGATATATTGCGCGTATTATCTTAGTTTTACGGTTAATGTCGTTAAGATATATCGTATGCCTTTCTTGCTCCCTGATTGGACTTTTAAAATATTAAAATAATATTATATTAGTAAATTCCCTTTGCTCATATTGCTAGTTTGTTGCTTTTTTGAGATGGTTTTTAATCTATTTAGGTCTTTCAACGACTTTTTATTGAAGGATCAGTAACATCACCAATCGACAAAAGGAAGGTGTCATGGATGAATCTATAGATGAATTATCTCAACAGCAAATCAGTGATCTTAAGCGAAGTTTTTACCTGGCAAGAGACTTTGCTCGTGAAGAGACTGAAGAAAACTTACTAAAGATGAGTATATTAAGCTACAGCGATAATCATGTGGATTTTTATTTTCAAGGAATCCTTCTACAGCATCATCATTATGCTTTGGTATTAACAGAAGGATTGAGAAATCCAGATACAATAGTCTCTGACACGGCAGGCCAAGCTGCAGACGTTTTTCGTAATGTGTCACATCCCATGGTACAAGCCCCTATTGCTATGGCGGATAAGTTTATTGAATTACTCAAGCAACAGGAAACTCGCTCTGATATCTCCTTGGCACTGGCTTATGCCAATTTGCAGCTGACTCGCCTGGAATTTGCTGTGGCCAGTCGTTTATTGGCTTCCAAAATTTCTTACAACTATCGCGAAAATAGTTATAGTGCTATTCAGGCGTCGGCTCAAGCAAAAGCACTCGTTAAGCGTATCGAGGTTGGGCTGTTAATGTACTCAAACCCCTATAGCGCAATATCAGTCATGGGTATGGAACATGATCGCTTAAAAACCATTTATCCCAGTCTTGCAGAGGGTTCGATTCGTCGCCTGGTAGCGGTAGTACCATTTTTGTTATTTTTAGTGAACGACACCAGTATCACTCCAAGCATGTTTGATCGTGTTGCATCGACATTTTCGCATTTATTCAATCCTGTCGACTATGAAGCAAAACAAAGCATAGACAGTCATGAAATATTGATACGTCCCCCAGTTAAGGGTAGCCCGATGGGTTTGTATATTAAAAGGTCTACTAATGACGGAAAATTACCGTCTGTGCAAGATTATACCTGGGAGATGAAAGATCAACACATTGATATCAATGAATTGCCAAAACGTATTGTAGCTTGGAATGGTTCGAAAAGTGACTTACGTCAGTCCATCAAATTATCACAATCACAAACTGAGCAAGTTTTAATACATTGGCTGACCGAAAAAATGATTGATAAATACCTGAGTACATCAGTGATGGGTACCTGTTTTTTCGATAAAAAATCTGAAAAGGACACAGAGTATTTGAGTTATTTTTTTAAAAAAATGATACATGATTATCTCATTGAACCACCTGCACATGACTTAATCCAAAAGCTCATGAAAAATTATAATGGTAAGCATCGACTATCTAGAACATTAGATGATATGGCCTCAGCATTTATCAAACGGTTTCGTGAGGGTGTTAAGCATTGTAAGATTGCAATAGAGGAGGGTGTGAAATTAGAGCGTTTGAAAAAATCTTTGGGAGAGAATAACCTAGACATCATATTTTCAAATAAATCATTACCACTATCTCATCCTGAGAACGCTCGAATAACAGCGATTATCGAAAAAGCGCTTGGAGAGGCTCAAGAGGTATTGATGACTTTAAAGCAGTCACAAGAATATGGTCTCATAGCTGTGTCTAAAGCTGCTATATCTCTTTCGCCGACGAAGAAGAAAAAAACCCACTCAAGGGTCACATTTGACCATGGTAGTTCCGATATAAAATCTTCGAGGTCTTCTTCAAAATTGAGTTTATCGCAAAGTGGCTCTTTCTTTAGAGATGTGCCCAGTGTCAGATCACGCAATATAAAAAAATCTGGTAGCCACATAAAGCCAGAATGGCGATGACGATTCTTTTTATATAATGGTTGATGTATGTGACATTGGTACCATTTCAGTCCACTTTTCTTGTGGCTTTTGTGATGTTGAGAACAAAGTGCTGCTTGATGGTTTTTCTGGTACGTACAGATCGGTATCATTCATCCTAAAAAAATCATTCGATTGTTTCGTTAAATGAGGATATCTCTCTTCAATCGTGCGCTGAATTTTTTCGATAAAGGCACCTCGTGGCTTCAATTTTACATAGCGATCAGATATCCATTCAACCAGGGCACGCTCATTGGATGAGTCAAAGAGACCTATCCACTGAATGATACAAGTAATGGCTTGGTCGTCACTGAGATGACTATTAATGTATTGATTAGCACTATATCGCGAAACTTTTTTGTATTTTTTTATATCATTCAAACAGTTTTCCGGCGATAGACATATTAAAAGCGCAAAATTTAGGCAGACCTCCGGCCAACCTGATTGGCTCAGCGTTTCTTCAATGAGAAGATTTTTTTCAGCGAGAGTAGACCAGTTAGATCGCTGTTGATGATAGTCATTGTCATTGCTTTGTTGATCCAAATAATCATGAATTTTTCTAAATAATGCTCTATAAGTTAATGGTAGCTCAAATCGCGAGTACTCAAACGAATACAGGGACTCTATGAGCAGTGATGGTGGAAGGTGACACAATAAAAAT
Organism: Coxiellaceae bacterium UBA1530; assembly: GCA_002323325.1. Classification (GTDB taxonomy): domain Bacteria; phylum Pseudomonadota; class Gammaproteobacteria; order Coxiellales; family Coxiellaceae; genus UBA9148. Next base: position 19,648 of record DCQA01000063.1, read on the forward strand.
TTACCTTGAAGTAGATGCACGGTTTTGCCAGTTTTCGATTGATGTTCGAGAGCTTTGAATTTGCCGAGTAATAATTTTCCTGTATGTGGGTGGAGTGTTTCGATAATACGTGAAAGATAGGTGTCATAGGTATTTTTAAAGCCTATTTCATAATGTAGTTTTTCAAGCCAAGTGTGAAGCGCCCACATAAATAACTGATTGGGTAGGATAAGCTCATAAGAGAAAATATCTAATGTTCTTTTTTGTAGTGGCTTAGCTTGCCCGGTCAATAATGCTAATAACTTTTTTTCAAATTTTTTCGTCAACTCTCTGAGAATTTTATTAGGATTATTATGGAGTTGATACTCACTCACAATAGGGGTTAACAATTCACATGCGGCCTCACGACTGGCTTGAGTGGGTATGTGTGGATCGCTGGTATAGGATATGTCCTCAAAGTAATAACGCTGAATGTCGAGTAGGTATAGCCCTCCACGGTCTAGTAGACGCCCTAATTGTAAGATTGTCTCCACGGGCTCTGAAAGATTAAAAAAAATGGCGATTGCTAGTAATAAAAGGTGGGTAGGTTGGTTAGGATGCTGCTGCAAGAGTTCATGATCGAAAAATGCTTGAATACGCTGATAGAGGGTGTTGTTTAGAAGTGTTCCTTGGGAATGGCTGAATTTTGTCAGAGCATATCGAATGATGGAGGGGTTGGTAATCCGATAAGTAATTCTCATGATATCAAACAATGAGAGGGGGGCATTTGCTAAATCAATAGGAGTCAATGATGCTCTTGTATAAATTAGACCTTCCCATATTTGTTGTTGGGTAGCACGCCATACCCTGAATTCCTCAGTCGTCATCAAATTCAATTTTTCGATGGTTTCGTCGAGGTTATCTTCAAGAGTTACTGTATGTGATTTATCATTGCTAGCTTTATCCATCTTCTCTCATTGGTTGATATCCACAAAATAACTGGATTTTAACTAGCAATAGCGTTTTATGGTAGTTGAATTAGGAACTTAATCAATTAATAAGGATTGTTGGGAGCAACTTAACAGACATTATCAAGCCAATCAGTTTGGGGATTAAAAAGATGAGTACTTTATTATTGGAATTGTTTTATGATGAGACTTCTGCATCAAGTAGTTCTCGCATTTTAGCCTTGATCATATCAATAGCTATACGATTCTCTCCACCGCGTGGGACATTGATATCTGCATATCGTTTTGATGGTTCAATGAATTGCATGTACATGGGGCGAACAGTCTTTTCATATTGGTCGATGACTGATTGAATAGAGCGATCACGCTCTGCAGTATCACGTTTGAGGCGTCGTAATAGGCAGACGTCCAATGCGGTGTCCATGAATATTCGAATATCCATCAGCTCTCTTAAACGCTGCTCAACAAACAGTAAAATACCCTCTAAAACGATGATGCGATGATTGCCAACCTTTCGTGTTGCTTCCTTACGTGTGTGCTTGCTGTGGTCATAGATTGGGACGTTAATCATTTCGTTGCGTTGCAGGGCTTGAAGATGATCGAGCAATAGGTCATGGTCTAATGCGTTAGGGTGGTCAAAATTTACATTAGCGCGTTCTTCCATACTAAGATGTGTGAGATCGTGGTAATAGCTGTCCTCTGAAATAATAGCCACTTCATCCGTGCCGAGCTCATCCACAATAGTGTGAGCTAAAAGACTTTTTCCTGAGGCAGACGCTCCTGAGATACCGATAATGATAATTTCTTGATTCATATGGGTTTTTCCTATTTGTGCGTATTGAGCATTAGCGATATACCGTGTCTGCATCAAAGTTTGCGCTATAGTAGGGTAAAACTCTGCTCAATGCTATAGCAATAATGAAAAAAAGCTGACAATTTACGGGTTGTCTTGCTGCAGCCGTGGAAGCCATTCTTTCTCCCAGATACTAATCCAGTGGCGAGTATCGTGATTCCATGGATGGAAGGTGCTGGATTGAAAATCAGGGTAAAGGTCTTCATTGGAAAAGATGCCATCACTTGTTGTCAGGTACTCTTGGATGGTTTTTTGTCTAGGGATAGGTTGATGATTGAGTAATGCATCGCAGGCTGTGAAATAGGTCGTGGTATGTATCGAATGATCAATCATGGCTTTTTTAAATTGCTTCCATTCTGGCTGATACTCTGCAGCATTGGGTGCTTTACCAAAGAGGTGAGTAAAAAGATCAAAACATAAGCTTTTGTGTTCTATTTCTTCAACGTTATGAAAAGAGAATAACAATGCAATGTCTTGATTCAGACGATCCCACTGCCCATGCCACCTTTTAAAGAAATCTTCGGCAATATGAGCTGTGAAAATTTCCGCCATGACGACGAATAGTAAACGTTTCTCTAGTGGTAAACTGGGATCGGTCCATAAATGAAACGTATCATCCCATCGATCAATGATCTCTTGTGCGCGTGCATAGTGTGAGTGTATTAATGCATGATTGTAAGCATGGTGAATTTTTGCGTGTTCAGCCTCCTGAGCAATGAAGGTTTTGCATTCCTTTAAGAGAAAAGGATCTTTAATCAGAGGTATAACCTCCTTAGCAGTTAGAATAAAGAATCGCTCACCAGGCACTTGTACTAAAGTATAGGCATTATAAAAATTCGAATAGATGACATCATCTTTAATGCAATGGAATGGAGGTTGAAATTTAAGTCGTTTGGAATCGTAGTGGCGTTTAATCAGTGTGTGGATGTCATTTACCATCAGTATCTCGCAAAGCTTTCAAACATACTGATATTATAGCAGATTATAATCTATAGGGTGATAATAAGCTTACTGGCTGATTAGCAACCATTATTGCAGCTAGCCATATGGGAATAAGATTTAATCCCGCTAGACTGTACTTTTATTCATGTTCAATATAAAGCATATCTTATTTTTATAAAATCCAGCTATTGATAGAAGGTCACATTTTTTAAGATTGTTTCATTGAAGATGTCTAGCACTCGTTTAATACCTTTGTTAAATAACGTCTATGTATGGTATTAACGATGCAAACCATTTTTTAAATGCCAAAGCGAAAGTCACTAAAGTCACTTTTTCTTCAAATGATCGGGATGATGTTGATGGCTTCTCAAAAGATTTAGGTGAAAAATCATTACCGGAACCAGAAAAGGTTTTAATACGAGAGGATCTCAATCAGAATCCAGTTACGCGAAAAACATAACCACACAAAGTGTGCCATCAATGAGCCCGTAATCCTTAATGACACTCTCTAACAAAGGAGGAATTGCTCTCATTGAAGATTGTCATCCAGTTAAGATAAAAAATTATTATTAATAGGAACCTATAAATGGAAACATATGTATGAATTTTTCTCGTCTATGATACAGATAAGACTCATGAAAATAAGATAACAATTATTTTAATTTCCATCTAACAGAAAAATGAATAATAATGGTCTATAATTAAGTATGTGGTAAATAAATAAATAGAGGTAAGACTATGAAATATATATTAACTGCGGTAGTATCCGTCGCGCTGAGTCTACCAGTGATAAGTACTAATGCACTTACCATGCCCGACAGGGTAACTGCTGATATCCCGAGAGATGCTCCTAATCATCAGACCGCGAGGGTGAGGCAGACGCTCGATAGAAAGGGTGTTCAAGTAACTGGAAAAAATATGCCAGCAAATAAACTCTTAGACTAAGGGTAGGATTTCATTGACACCACAGTGATACTGATCAACGATGCGTGCAACTTAAGAAGGACAGCGGTTGATAGCGTAGCGATAGCAAGGCGCGTAAGGAGCGTGGGGGATAGAAGCTCAGTCACTATCAAGTGTTTAGCAACCGTGCTCTCAGAGTGTTCGTCGTTGACGGAAGTCAGCCATTAGTTACTGAACATCTTGACGTGTACTTGCTTTGTAAATTTACTGGTTGGGATTTTAGCTATTTCAAACCGTTGATTAGATGCCACGCTCACAAATCAGTTACTAGTTAACACCATCCCTATTACGAAGCTGACAGTGAGCGAGTAATTTCAACAGTAAATCAAGTCTGACATGTTCTATAATTAAATAGATTTTACTCTCAGACTGACTGGTGGAGTGAGGTTTATTATGAGCGAAGAAAAAATGATACAGATATTAGGAATGTATAATAGGCCGATTATTTTTAACTATGTTGCACTTGAGTGCAGCAATCCATCAGTCTGTTTATAACATACAGCTACAGGGAAAGATTGATAGCTTTGCATGGTAGATTGGGTAAAGCGCGAAACAAGAGCGTTCATCTTCTTGATGAGTTGATTTTCGCTGTGTAAAAATTCCGTCAATTATATTTTTTGAGTATATATTTGCAACAGTCGAAACAAATCTTGGGAAATCTATAGCTGCTTTGCTATCAGCTCTATCTGAATTTGTTCTGATTATTACAAATGGAATATTGTGCTCATGACAAACGTGGGCAACAGATGCTCCTTCCATTTCAACGGCTAGTGTTTCTGGAACATCCTCACTAGAAGTGCCTGAAAAAAAACATTTCATAACAAAAACACAGTTTAACAAATGAAACAACACTGTTGAGGTGTTTGAGGTGATACTGAGCTCACAAATTCATTGATTTGATCACGTATCGAAGTGGCTGTTTGAATATCAACATGCGTAATTGTTTGACCAGGGTTAAGAGGATTTGTTCCCCTAATGCTGAGCCATTCGTGTAACGCTGATCTTTCAAATGATTGATTGCTTCCAGGGATGCTTACTGGTTCATCCATGATTTGATGGGTAATCGGGCATATAAATTCTCGATGTATTTCCCCAGAATATTCTGCCATCTCCAACCTCATTGCATTGGTTATCTCCAATTCAAATTCCGGTTGTTGATCTTGTTGCTGATGATTAAAAAATCCCAAGGAAGCATATCTAGTATGGTGCATCATAGCATTTTCAGGACGTAGTATAATATTGTGAACTTCCTGTAACCTTTCTGGGTTCTCAGCCACCTGCCTTGCGAATGATACTGATAAAACATCTAAATTAGTATGACCATACTGCTCAGAGATAATCATCATATCACGTAGGCTAATTGCACCTGATATATAGGCTTCAGAGTTTTTAATTGCGTTGTAGGCAGCAACTATCTGGCTTGCGTATGATACTGATAATACACAAACATGATCATCTTCATGAATCAGAAGATCGTTAACTGACAGGGCATGGTTTTCAATAATTTCACTCATTCCGTTAACAGACAGGCTATTTCGTAGAAGGGTATTATCAATTTCACTTACTAGCA
>DCQA01000061.1:0-35189 GCA_002323325.1 Coxiellaceae bacterium UBA1530
AAGCAAGCAGCTGTTGCCAAAAAAGGACCTTACCTGATTCACCAAGAAAGTGACGTGATTATCCGCGCTATTCGAGATTACCTTCGCCAAGATATCGAAGAAATTATCATTGATGAAGCATCTGCCTATGAACGAGCTCAGGCATACATCCATCAAATTCGACCAGACTTTCTCTCAAATTTAAAACTCTACACCGATCATTTCCCTTTGTTTAGTCGATACCAAGTAGAGCAGCAAATTGAAAATGCCTATCAGCACGAAGTACAGTTACCCTCTGGTGGCTCAATTGTCATCGATCATACAGAAGCTCTAGTGGCTATTGACATCAACTCCGCAAGAGCAACGAAAGGTGGCAACATTGAAGAAACCGCCTTCCACACCAACAAAGAAGCAGCGCAAGAAATTGCACGCCAAATGCGCATTCGCGACATCGGCGGTCTAATTGTGATTGACTTTATTGACATGAGCTCTTCAAGTCACCAACGCGAAGTAGAAAACACCTTGCGTGAGTCGATGTCACTGGATCGTGCGCGCATTCAGATTGGCAGAATATCACGCTTTGGATTATTGGAGCTCTCCCGACAACGCATTCGCTCTGCCTTGGTTAAAACCACCCAAAATATCTGTAAATCCTGTGATGGACGCGGAATTATTAGAAGTGTTGAATCTCTGTCACTGGCTATTATTCACATGATTCAAGAGCACGCAGCCAAGACCTCCTCTGGGCAGTTACAGGTACAATTACCTATTGAAGTTGCCACGTACATCATGAATGAAAAACGTGACACCTTGCAGTCGATAAAAGAGCATTCACAGCTTGATGTAATGCTTATCCCAAATCCACATATTCATACCCCACACTATGACTTCAAAGTACTGACCAACCCCAAAGCATCGCAAGCTGCTAGCTATAAATTAGTACAAATTCCTAAACCTGAAGCTAACACCAAGCGTAGTGTTAAAGCAGTGGACAATAAAGAACCTGCCATCAATCAGTTTTTATCCAGTCCAGGACAATACAAAAACCAAACTAACTCTCACAAAAAGCAGCACGAAGGCGTTATAAAACGTCTATGGGGAATGATGTTCGGTAGTGAGGACCACAAACCAACACCACCTAAGCAGAACTCGACTCCAGCGAAGCCATCAGCATCTTCGCGTGCACAGAAAAATACCAATAAGCCTGCCCAAGATAGTTCGAATACCCGACGTGGAAACCGCGGCGGCAACACGCGCAAAACACCTTCAAAAAATCCTAACTCAACTGCGCGAAAAAAACCTACTAATAAATCCAGCAAACCAAATCCTCGTTCACCACAGTCCCGACAACGCCATACTGAAAAAAACCATGCATCAACTTCAAAGAAAGTAGACAATAAATCGGTACCAAAAAACAAACCGGCTGAACAGCTCGCAACACAAGAAGCCAGTGACTCTTTGAAAAAAAACATATCGCGCTCTTCGGAAGATCATGTAATTAGTGATAACTCTCACAAAAATACACCCCAAACCGCAGAAAAACTGTCGGCAACACCGCAAAACACAGCTTCGCCATCCGTCAGTAACAAGCAACCTGTAAAAGAACAAGTTCGTGAAAGCATCAATACTTCACCAGATCAAATGAAGGAAGGGATAAACGAAAAAGATTCTCAGCAATCAAACGATCAACCCTCATCACAAGCTGTTACTCAACAACCTCCTATAAAAAAATCTGGCACTAAGCCAAGCAAAAGCGCACTTCAAAGTAGTTCTCACCTTCAGCAAGTAAAAACAGTGCGTAAAACCGAAGAAAAAACACATGCCAGTAGTACGTCTGAGAAGAAGAGCGAAGACAACTAACTCATTATTTTCCTCGTGCCTTCACCTAATCATAAGGCGCGGGGAACTGTTAGATTTTCTATGTAGACTTAAATAAACTGGTCGTTAACTTTTAACGAACAGACTAATTTAAAATTAAAACCATTCACGCTTAACCATCATACACTTAAAGTACTAAACCCCACGAGAGCATCAATGAAAAATGATAGTCGCCATAATTATAAGTTTCATGCAGACCTTAGCTCGATTGCAGAGAGAAGAGAAAGCATCATTGAAACCTGCTCATCATCAAAAACTCAAGCACACCAAATTTTCCAGAAGTTATTAGCTCTGGGTTATATCTCGAATGCTTATTACGTCGGAAAACAGCAAAAAGAACAGAGGCTCATACAAGCCATTACTTTGCAGACTGATCAATCAATTGCTCACATCAGCGCTGCACTGCATGCAGTGCAGCTTGAAAATTGTCACAATGCCCTACCAGACATAGACACTAAGACTAAAACATCACTCAATGAACATATTTATCTTCCATTTAAATTGGCCACTCAACAATTTATCGCCTCGACAGAGGAAAATTATTTAGAATACATCAAATCCGTGTTGGAGAAAGTGACGATTGAAACACCCCTAGAGTGGATAAAAGCAACCATTCCGGGCGACCTATTCCACGACTCAAAAAATCCTACTCAGACACTAGAACAGCTACAAAAAAGTTTAATCCCTGACTACGAGGCAGCACTTCGAGCAACCGTAGTCACAGAAGAAAAGCTGCAATCGATCGACTCGCAAATGACACAACTAGGTGCAACCATAGATCAGCGATACCAGCCTGAATCAGCAAAGCATCAGGCATGCCTACACCTCATAAGGACTTATGAAACGTATCGGTATCTTTTGCTCACCCACCAATATCAGGATTTCTTATATCACCTAGGATGTTCTGAAAAACTTCTTGAACCCTTGAGACAGCACAAAACTCGCCTTGGTTGGTTATTTTCATGTCATACGCCAAGCATTGTAGATAGCGTTAAGAATATTTTAATTTCAATCAGTGACTCTCAAATCGACACGCAAACAACGCTCTCTGAAAAACATACATCTGATGATGAAGACACTATTATACAAGTGACTATCTAACCAGGCTGCTTTAAAGATTGGGGTAAGGCGTTAAACTTTTATAACGAAAGTTTTTTCCAATCACTTGTGTACAATCGATGGGGACATCCACCAAAATTGAGATAGGTGATTGATCGTAGGACATCATCATGATGTCGGATAGATTAGATAAATCTGGCAATAGAGATACCCCTCTCCAACCAAACCCCTCAGCAAGATTGACCCAGTTGATAGGCTCTAGAAATTCATGATAATAAAATGTTTCATCATCATTAATGATATGATTACACCCATCGTGAATAATCGATAGCTCTTGATTGTTCATGATAAATAATGTCATATTGAGTTGTCGAGCTTCAGCCAGTGCACCTCCATAGAGTCGAAAACATCCATCGCCTGAAAATAAAAAAACTTTACTGAGAGGATCAGCGATCGCTGCACCAACAGCAATACCAAAAGCGCCGCCCATAGCTGACCCGTGATTCGACGAATGAAAACGAATATTTTTATTGGGGTTTTTTAAAATAGCCTGTCGGTCGCGGTATGCAATACAAACATCCTCAAAACCCAGACTGTTAGGCATAAACTGAGAGTCCAGTTGTTTGTAGAAATCAACCAGATCAACGTGCTGCTTTGGTTCACTAAAGCTATGTTTAGGAAGATCATCTAAAGCGTTGTCAAAGTGCGCATGGTCACTGAAAGAAATTGATTCAGTCAATTCTAAAAAGCGCTTCAAGGTATCACTGATAGGACTTGATAGTTGAGTGACTTTTTCATCAAAAAGATGATCATACGAGTTATTTATTTGACCATAAGCATTGATATATTGTGAGATATAAAATGCCCTTGCCTGTGGGAAATGTTGCATATTAATAGCATACTCACCAACATCAACGCCTAGACAAATAATGAGGTCATTCGAATTAATATTCCCCCATGCAGAATAAGCAGCATCATTTGCGCCCAACATGATATGACCGAGATTATTCTCAGCAGTTAAAGTTGCAGTATTATCACCGTTGACCGTGTAAATAACGTCAGCATGAATTTTATTGATAAATGAGGAAAATAAAGCTGTATGCAAATTTGTAATACTCGTTTCAGAACAACAAAATACAACCACACGTGACCTACTTGTCAGACCTTCTAATGCCGAAATCAGCTCTCTTAACAAATTGTCATTTGGGGAAGGAAGTGAACGGTCAGTAACTATATATTTTTGATCGTAAGGTCTGCATAATACCTCAGGTCGAAAGAAGATTACGGCCGGCCTAGAATTAAGAAGTGTTTGGTGGACGCTATCAAAAATATCGGAATATGACGAATTAGAATCTATGACAAAAACATCATCACCAAATTCTTGTTTGAATCGTGAGACTATATTCATTCCATGAGTACTCACATCTTGAATAGGATAAGTATCATTTGAAGCCTCTGAAGACAGCGATAAAAGATAAAGCGCAGGAATACTCATGAATCGAGCATCGCTAACACCATTACTAATAAGACGTTGTGCAGCACCTGTGGTCGCTACACAAGCTGCAATACGATGCGTCGACAGGTAATAACCCAATGGTGCATACCCTGCAGCGTATTCGCTTAAGTTTAAAAACCTTGGCTCATCATTAGTTGCAATTTGATGGGGAGGAATACATTTCAAAAATTGAATCAGACCACCGCCGGTAACACCAAAATAATCTTTTATTCCTAATTCGTAAAAGAAGTCAATAATAACCTGATTAAGATTCATACAGTCACTCTTCCTAAACCATATAACTAATAAACACTAGTATATATAATAGTCAGGTTTAAATTTTTAGCAATGGATATCTTTTATGAAGAATGCATCCTTTGAGACACTATAATATTCTCACATTCCCAGTTGTAGCGTCTTATATTCTTACTATCCGGTGTAACATTTCCCAACGAATTTTTATTATGATCACGATCATATTTCAGCGCTCTAGGCAATGGTATCATTCATTCTCGTTATAAATACTTCATTTTCTGAGATACTACTATCCAGTAAATATTAGGTTAAAGGTTCTATTCTTGGGGTGAATTATATTCGCTCTCTTCACTATTATTGGCATGTCCTATTATTCATCATTGATAGCACTCATGATACTGACCGCATTGAGCCTTAGCATCAATATGAAAGAGTATATCGAGCTTGGATAATTAAATTACTCACTCATTCATTTCGTTCAGATATCATGTCCTCATGTCGTGCTCTGGTAAAATACTCTTTCTCGACGTCTTGAATCATGATTGGTATCTCGATCGGAATCATTTTCAATTTTTTTGTATGATGGCAGAAGAATGGACTAGACTCAGATATATCGAACGTTTATTACGAAAAAATTATTTTAGGAAATTATTTACATGAGTTAATATCAACAACTATCAAAATGGCCGTTAGCATCCAGAGTAACAATATCGGTCACTAGCCTCCCCACAGGGGTTTTCTTGACTTGAACTATTAGATCAATCACATGATACATTTCGTCCAATATATCCTGATCAGTCATAGAGGGTACAGAGTTGAGTTTATACAGTTGTTTCATTCGAATCAGAGCAGTCTGAGGCGTGCCTGCATGTATTGTAGTCATACAACCTTTATGTCCGGTTGCTGCTGCATTGAGGTAATCAAGAATTTCCTTACCTCTTATTTCACCTATAATGATACGATCAGGGCGCAATCGCAGGCTGGATTTGACAAGCTCTTGTATAGGTATTGAGGTCAACAGATCACCGCTATGATGAACTAGTAAATTCACCTGATTTTGATTGGCGCAATCAATTTCACGGGCATCTTCAATGGTAATGATGCGTTCTTTATTATCGATCATTTTAAGACAAGCATTCAGTAATGTGGTTTTTCCCGATGAGGTACCACCAGAGATCACAATATTTTTTTGTTCTTTAATTGCTGATTGTAAGTTTTTAAAATCGGTTGAGATGTTGTAAGAATTGTTTTTTTTCGATAAAGGAATTTCGTTAGAGATAGATGGCTGATGATAAGGGTTAAAAAAATCAGTTAAGGAGACATCCTTCACTATGCGACGACGTATTGAACAAATTGGATGTTTTGTAATGGGAGGAATAACACATTGTATTCGTGTTCCATCTAATAAGGATGAGGACAATATTGGTGATGACGAATCAAGTTTACTATTATTTTCGTTGGCAATTAGTTGCATAAAATGATGAAGATGATAGTCGTTTAAAGCATCAACGGTATGGCGGGACATCTTTCCATAGGATTCTACCCATACTTCCTTTGGTCGGTTAATCATGATTTCTGAGACTGACTCATCATCTAGCCAACACTGAATAGGGGTCAATAGGCCAGAGGAGGATGGCCCATATAACATTACCGCGAACCTACATCATAAAATGAGAGATCTTTAGCAACAAAGACTTTCAGTAAAGATCCTTGATTAACAGAGAGTGTAGGCTTAATGTGCGAGCGTGAAGACACACTATCTTGGGATGCTTGCTGTAAATGATTAGCCACATGCTCCCTAAATTCAGAAGAGGAATTATTATTATCTGAAGATGACACCCCGACTGTAGAAGCACCAGCAGCCAGTGAAGATAATAAAACGCCTTGCTGGAATCGCTGAATGAAGTGAGTATTTATATGATCTGCAGCTTGACCAGACCGACCTAAACTATCTGAAGAAAGGCTATCGATACTAATGGTGATACCGGATGGGAGAATTAACCGATGCCAGATGATACATAGACGATTGATACCCTGCATTGTCATTGAACTATACTGACCTAATAAACGGCTACCAGCTGGAATTAATACGCGGTGTCCTTTAAAGGCATATACCGGGTATCGCGTTACTGCTCTGACCATCCCAGGAAGATCGGATGATATAGCTGTTTCGAGGATTGCAGGTATCATTTCTCCAGCGACAATAGTCCATTCAGGGTGATCCATCATTTGAGCCTTCTCCACATGACTAAAAATATCACGTTGATTAACAAACGCAGCGTATGGTTCTACATCACCCCAAGTAGACCCTTCTTCTCGGGGATTGACTGGTATTTTCCCTGATTTTTTACTGTAGATCAGCATCGGTGCCTGTCGACGAATGTCTATCAACCGTTGATCTTGACGGGAAAGAGATAATTGTTGTGTTTTTTCTGGCGAATCTGACTTCACTGTTGGTTGAGCATGAATACTTTTTAGATTTCTCGATAAATCAGTGTTATCCGTATGAGTAAGATGACTCTCTGGTAGAACACTTGGCTGTAAATTATTTGAACACACATGGAACCAGATAACTATAACTAGAAAGACTATTCCCAGTAATATGATAATCTTAATGTACTGATGTTGTCTTTTTTTGGATGATACTGTGAGGGTTTCACGCCACGAATTCGTGTTAGTATGATTTTCCATCTACAAACTACTGTGATTAATGGTTTTTATTAAACGGTGATTAAAAATGCTAGCAACGCAATACTGCCCCCCCCTTAAGGTAAACTGGGGTGCAGTTTGATACACCACCCAGTATTGTCCCTCATGATGTACGTTGATCAATGTCTCATGGCCATGCTTATCATCAACAACGAAAAAAGCAGGAATGGGCTGATGATCTCGCAACATAAAAAAAGTAAAATGACCATTATCAAAGACATGCTGTGGAACAATAGTTTTACACCCGTGATATCGATAATCCCAATGAGTCTGATGACTGAATGGCTTAGAGAAGTATTTTTTGTAACTTGAGTGATTTAGAGGAATCACTTTAGAGGGATTAATGAATCTAATCGAAAAAGTTATTAATGATGGATCTGTCGAACTGGATGAGTGAAGATTGAAAAAATAATGCTTAACGTGCTGATGTGCATCTGTAGTAGAGATGCTTAAACTGGTATTCGACCCGGATATCATCGGCTTAATATTGACCACATTGGGTATCATGGCCGATACATTAACAGACCAAGCAGCAGAATCACCACATTGAATATCAATAACCTGCTCATGCAGACCTAATATAATTTGTGTATTGACCAGAATAGAACCATATAATCGTACAATATTATTCTTTTGAAATATGACTGTTTTCATCCGATGATCACTTGATAAACTCCTTGGAAGCTCATCCGAAAAGATAGTTGTAGCAATAAAACATAGACAAAAGGTAACAGCTCTGATGATTATTTTTTTCATGATTTTACTACTAAATTATTATTTTTTATTTGATAATGCGTCACTTGAAATCCATCCCAATTTCTCCACCGTACATCTGGGTTAGTTGAAGGTTGTTTATACTGCCATGACAACATAATTGTCACCGCCTGAGAACGACGAACCGATGTATTTAAACTGTGATCCACAATGACAGCATGAACTTCGGCTAAATTATGATGATCTAATGATTTTTTAATATCTGTTGGTAACTGATCAAGGAATACAATATCATCGATATGGACTGTCCGGTAACCGTGGTTACCTAATGTTTGTATAGGTGAAGATTTGTTTGTTGATCGCTGAAAGTCTGCGTATTGACGTGCAATGGTTTCGTCAGACATCCACATAATCAGATGATACTGTTCAGCATAAGCGGCAGGATCATAGGATTCACGATTTACCACGTATCGAACAATATCATTTTCAATCTGTGTTCGATCAATTGTTATATGGGTCTTTCTAGGACGATCAATAACTACTCGACCATCTGAATAATGATGAATGAGTAAAGGTTGTAGATGCTGTATCGGTATCAAACAACAACACAAGATCAATTGCAAAATTAGAATAATAACTAGAATCATCGAGATTATCCGATAACGATTTCTAGAGACTAAAAGTGATATAAATCTATCCTCAGCCCAACTTTTTACTTCAGAGAACTGATTGGGCTCTTGATTATCTCTCTTTGATAAATAATTTCCCTTGGGTTTTTTATAAAAAAATGTTATGGAATAGAGCTTAGAAAGTATTTTTTTGAAAAAAAAGATCATTGTTCAATACCATTATTAACTGCTGATGATACTGACATCGATAAAACCTTATCACTTGGTCGAGATAAGATTGATTGAGATGTTTTTTTTGAAAGATCATTCAATCGGTTTCTTATACCCCCATTCACCGCATTAAAGGATGCAGGTATTTTCCCCATCTTATTGATAAAATAATCTGACACCATACCAGAGGCGTGTCGTGAAAACTCAGATGAGCCAATACTACCACCAAGATTCATCGCTAATGATGAGACTCGCATGACCTGCCAAACAGATAGAAGACAAACAATATAAAAAGGTACAAAACTTACTAATGGAAAATCGACTGCTTGAGTTAAGTACTCATCGGCAACAATTGCCTGTAGCACTGACATATTCAAGCAAACCGTTATATTGACAAAGATAACCACAAATACACACCCAGATAACGCACCAAGCCATCGCTCGAAAAAAACTCGAGTTGATGAGAATAGAGTAAAGCTGATAAATAATGGGCCTGCTGTAAACAAAGTGGCTAAGCATATCTGTGCCATAACCAGTTCTAGGAAAGCTGTACCAATCATCAGAATCCCTGTAAACCATACAACACATCCATCGAATAACGGTGCAAGTTTAGTAATACCTCCTTTTTGAAAAAGAAAGTTACCCACCTTGGCTACTTCTATCAATAATGATTGTAACGCTCCAGACATTCCTTCTCCTGCAAAGTGAGGTAGCTCAACAGGAGTAGCCGTGAGCAGTACAGCACTGATCTCACTTGCTCCTCCCTGAAAGCCTTTAATCACAATAGAGCTAAAATTTCCCCAATTCATAGCAAAAAAATTTATAAGACCAATTTTTATAGTCGACTGTATAAATGATGATAAAGATAATTTAATCCAGCCTTGAGAAATCGATAAACCCATCAGTGCAATATATAAGACAATACTGATCATGAGAGGTGTCTTAAGATAACCCGAAAGTGCCATATAGCCGTTGTAAACGCAGTGATCTAAAAGCAGAGTCACTTCCTCTTGGTACTGGAGGATGATTGTGTCGTAAGCTGGTAAAGACAATTAAGGATACCTAGTATTGATATAGCAAACCGTACATGAAATACCATAATCTATCGATTTATAGTATCGCCCCTGATAATTCATTGGCATTAATCTGATACACTCATACTTGAACAACTCTGATATTATTTCAATCTTCACTATGTAGTAGACTGTGTATGAATGAATCATCTTTTTATGATCGATGAAAATCACATGTAAAGTACGTGATACGGAGTAGAGCTTATTGTTTTTCGCAAGTGTCAAGAAAAATATAAGGATCGAAATAGCGGGAGATTTAACTGCAAAATAGATACACACATTTTCTAATTTACATATGATATGTAATACAATAAGATCCATTTCATCGGCATTATCTATTATCATGAATCATATCCTTGTGAGTCCCATGTATTGATAGGCACCTGGTGGCAATATCTACCAAAGTTCAAACAAGGCGATACAGTGTTATGATTAGAGGAGCAGCCTGAAATCGTCAAGACAAAACCAATAAGGATCACCGGGTATAACATCATTCATCCCCCGTCGTTGATGGCAATGCTCTATACAGAGACTCTTCTGCTTTATCTTGTAGTTCTCCTTGGGATTTTTGAGCAACTTGTTGATTGATGATACTTTGCATTTTCAGTGATTCCATTTGAATATAAGCAAGCTCAACAGCTATTCGTGAATTCAAGTCAACAGCAGCCTTAGTATTGGAGGCTTGATCAATTCGCTCAGAAAGTTGATGAATCTTATCAAGCTCCTGATTAACCTCATTAAATACGTAAGTCGAAGTGACACCGGAAGCTTGATTGGATTGAACAGATTGTTCGTATAACTTTGCATCATCAGCTGTGGTGCCTTTTTCAAAATCGTCTTTTGAAAGCATAAAGTGGGATGAACTATAGTCGTGCCATAACTGATTGTATTCACTATTATTAGCCGATTCACCTTGAAGGGCGTTATTCCATGTATTTGGAGAATATTGTTTATCCTTTAAATCAGATACGGAGTTAATCAAATTACCATAACCGTAATGACCTTCAGAGTTTGATACTAGATGCTGAGTATAATCCTGTATCTGAGTGTTAATGGAGTCAATATGTTGCAACTGGGAATACTCGTTAGATAACTGAGTAATCGCATTTACATCAATAACAGGCAACATGGCGTAGACGGAGTTGTAGAGTAGTATCAAAAGAAGAATAATTAGCATGGTACTCCCCCCATAAACTGTGGAAGCCATGCATCAGGATTATCTCCATGGATGGATATTAACTCTCGACAATACTTAACCGATGATGCTGACGATGAAAATACTTTTAAGTAATCATTCATACCCATTAGTGGAAATCGAAGAATCGTTGAATCATTCGCCTGCTTGAAAAGAAAATAATGTGTCTGGGATGAGATTTTTTTTAGGCAAAAAAACTCGCGTTCTGATAGATTAAAACCCTCGATATAATCACATGCCTGAGCTTGCGCGTTGGGGAAATATAATTGAGAAGAACTGTTGTCGAGTAAAATATGTGCAATCGATGATTTTATCACCGTCTGTGCACTTTGTGTCGACAAGATAATATGTGCGTTACGTTTACGTAATGTTGGCAACCAATGTTTTAACTTATTTCTCCAATATGTATGATTGAGGTATTGCCAGCCCTCATCTAAAAAAATAGAAACTAATTCACCATTAAGGCACCGTTCAATTCGATGAAATAAATACATCAGTAAGGCGATAAATACAGGCCCAGGCTCGTTATCCATAAAGTGAGTAAGATCAAAACCTGTTGGATTAGAAAACTGCAAATCATCTTCAATATTATCGAATAGATATGCATATTCGCCATCGGGTGATCTATCTTTAGAATATAACCAACGTCTTAATCGATCCCAATACTTGAACTCAGGTGATATTCGTAGGGAAACCGTTGACAAACGTCTATCAGATGGATGAAGGTGAGTAAAAGCGTAGTCGACAGCATCATTGATAATAGCCTCTGAATGCTTATCAAGATGTGACTCATTATCACGTAAGACCAGTTGTTTCATCCAGGATTTAACGAATAAAATATTCTCAGGAGTTGACTCTAGATGAAAGGGGTTCATTTTTACAGAAGAAGTACTCGACGGAGTAAATGACAAATAACAACCATGACACGCTCTGATATAGATTTCACACCCATTGTCACGATCAAAAAAAAACGAACGACCTCCATAACGAGCTAGCTGAGAATCACAAAAACACATAGTTACTGTTTTACCAGAACCATTACCACCGATTATTAGTGTATGACCTGATGAGGGACTTTGTTTAGATCCTTGAGTATGTAAATTAAAATAGAAAGGTGACAGAGAAGACGTCTGAACAATAGACATGGATCTCCCGAGATGATTACAATCGAAATAGCCTGACTTATTATCGTGAAAAGAACAAAAATCAACGAAATTTAATGAATTTATCATTGCCGAACGTGCAACATAATTCAAATGTGTTGGTAGCATTGACCAAAATGCAGACTCTAACCCTAAGGTTTCTCTGACAACAATAAACCCGACGTCACTGTAACACGAAACAACTGATTGCAATGCCCGCTCCAAACGTTCAATCGTGTCTGAGAAAATCAACATAACTTGATGATGCCTACCCATTCTAAGTCGATCTGACTGTACATCGTCACGAGCTTGTTGTAATTGCTCTATTTGTGAGTGACTGGGATCATTGATTGCAATCATCTTATTGATATGTTTTTTAATGCTGTCGAGGGAAAACTGTTTATTAATAAGTGAAAAAGTATTTACTTGAATAAATTCGCAAGGAAGTGTCAAAAGTGCATCCAGAATAGAAGGCGCGGTAGTATCCAAATAGGTTTTTAATGACAGCATTATAGCATGGCGCGTGTCACTCCTGAGTGGGCCCTTGAACTCAATGTGTTGACCAAAATAGATCGACCCTTTGGACAACGATTGACTAATATTACCTGTAGGGTAAATAGAATCTGATGAAAAATCATCCTTGAAATCACGATCATAAAATGGAAATTGATCAGACTTCACTTTTACTGAACTTCCAAAATTCATAAAGCTACTTAGAAATTCAAGTAACTCACTGTATCCTAGGTGTTCGTCTTTTTCCCCAAGTAACTCACAGTGATATGACTTTAACGAAACTTTGACTTGATTGATTGTTGATATCAGTTTTTGAGCTTGTTGTAACTTAGCTTCTCTAAAGCGATATCTAATGGATTTTGTCAGAATACTCCCAAATATCGTTTTTTTTCTTGAAGATGAAATACTTTGATCAATAACCAATGTTAAGTACCAATAGTTTTCATAGAAATCTGGCTTACCCTGATTATCCTGATACTCGCGATCAAATTTTTGACAAAAAAGACAAGAAAAATCACCTGATAAGCGCCTTTTTACTTTTTCACGTCGAAGCGTTATGTGTAGCGAGAAATAATCTTCAAGTGATGCGATCACTCTGTGCCAGTACTGTTTTTGATGAATCAAGTCAGCATCTGACTGGGTTTCATACGGGAGACCGTATAACTTAAGTGTAGAGAACATCATTCCATCATGAGATTCAGCAATACTTGGCGAGTAAAGATGGGTAATTTTTATTCGGTCAGATATTTTCAATTCATTTTTACTGGTTTGTAATAAATTAGTAGGGTTCATAAGCTCTACACCCCCAGATGTGATAATTGGGATTATAACGAAGCGATAACCATTGATTGAAAATTGTGAAAAAAAATGGATCATACTGGCAGCCAAACCATGCAATTATATGAAATGGCAAGTACAAGATAACCCACATTAAAGAATCGCTGAGTATACACAGCGAGAATATGATAATTCCGATGAAAGTGACAAACTCTAAAGTGACTCCGAAAAGAGTGAGTGGACGAGTCATAGCGACGAATAATGGACTATATAAATACTCAGTATCATTCATGTCCCAAGTCCTAACTGTTCTGCGATGTATCCAGCCGAAAACACGACTCCTATACCTATAATTACACCCAAAGCATGTGATTTATTCATCTTACCTAAAGCAAGTGTGGAATAACCGACACCAATAATTGCCAGAACTAAGAGTATTTTAGCTGGAGCAGAAGTAACTAAATCTACTAAGGCATTCAGTACATTTGTAATCTGATCTGAATCTATATCATTACTATAAGAAAAACACGATAGTGGGAATAAGAAAGTATAAAATACAAAGTAAACAAAAAATCGATAGTTCATTAATCATTCTCCTTTTCAAGGTAGACTACTGACTACAAAAATTTATATCACTCGTGAAAAATACCGTATCTCTTAAAATCCTGATATTTTTTCTATGATCATTGTGAAAATACCATGATCTTAAGTATGTATTTATCTCTAATCTGACCCATGAATTGATGAACATTAGGTCACTTTGTCCGCTTCATATCAAGATTGTCCCATTGATAGAATCGCTATAAACTAGAACAATTGGATCATTAGAATTAAAAGGGAACACCATGTCAGCTATTGACTATTGGCTTAGCAAACAATCAAAAAGGAATGAAAATTTCGTATCTCTATTTGAGGGATTATTTGATAAAAATGGATTGCCTTATGTTTTTTACCGCCTCCGTTTTTTTGGCTTATCCTCAATTATTGTAAGTAGTGTCCATATCATTGAATTCTTCATCATCTATCACTTTCTAGGCACCAACATCCTGGTATCATTGGCACTACTGAGGGGATTCTGTTTCATTATTACAGGATTTTATTGGGGATTTTTAGAATGTCTGCGATCACGAATTCGTATTCTATACGCAAAACATCAAATAAGTGACATTAGACAAACCATCAACCAATGGTTGAGACTATCGATGCTGATAGGCCTCGCGGCTTGCCTGACCTACTGTGTTTTATTTTCGATACTTCCCGCAAGATTTTCCGCATCGGAATTTGTATTTTATCTCACCTACTCAATCGCAATACTTGCACAGCTCGTTTTACAACTTATCGTCCTCACCTATCATTCGGGTGCATTTTCGATTCGACGTATTGCCAGACCAATATTGTCTATCTCTGGAAGTGACATTCTAGGATTATTCATTCTCCTTATTTTATGGCCAATCACACATCTGTATAGTCTCCCTATCTCTTTGCTAATCACACAATTTTTCAGATTATTAATGACATACATATATACTAAGAGAACATACCTTTTATTAGGGATACATGAAGTTAAAGTATCATCACACATTAAAAACATATCCATCTTCCGTGGCTGCCTATCAAGAGAAGGCATTTTGGCCGGAGCTTCTAACCTCGTCATGAGAGCAGAAGGCTTAATACTGATTCTATTATTTGCTTTTTCATCAAGTAGTAATCCCGATCATCTACTCTATTTCCTTTTTTTCTTCTTGATATCTCCATTCACTAAATACAGTTACGATTGGGTCAGGCTGTTCTACTTTGATTTTAAAAAACTTGATCGACCCCTTTTTAAACAACTTTCAAAACGTCTAGTCATTATCACACGAAAGTATGGTCCATTGATTGGATTAATATTTTGGATACCCGTTCTGATTATTTCTCAATTCTTTAATCATATAAATAGTCAACTTTTAATGATTCTATGTTTATTTTTCATGTTTAGACCCATTATTTCGATCTATCAAATGCATGCATTCACCGAACATCGCTATTGGGATGCCATTGTCTCCGGCATTCTTAGTATAGCACCATTAGTTTGTGTAATAGATGCTGATTGGTCTATTCAAGCTAATCTAGCTCTATTAACTTCATCTCAACTACTTGCTATAGCGTATCTTATAAAAGTGAATACGCAGCCGATTAAAACTTACCCTAAGGATAAATCCCCCCTACCTTTTTTTGAATGGTTAAGTCTTCTATATACACACAATAATTCCGGTTCCAGGATAGTTTATGAATTCACGTTCAGTCATTTTATGTCGCACAGACAAGCCACACAATTAGCATCGATGATATCTGCGAAAATTGCAGATTATGGTGAGATTACAGAGTTCGATTCATACCACTATCTCTTACAAACAAATTCTAACTACATGATTGACTATCAGTGGATGAATGAGATGAGTGCAGGACAAATCTATGATATACAACGATTTGATATTGAGGATATCCTACCAAAACAGTCCATTGGTAAAAACAAACGATTGAGATTATTAAGAAAATACAGGCGTCATAAAGGCATCCATTGGGTATCAATCATAGATCCTTATAACCTCCCACTGGATATCGACTATTTTGAACTACAAAAAGCCACTCATAAAGCAACCATCACACCTCTAAAACTGATTAAAATAGGAAAATATCAATTATCCATTACACTTTCTGAAAAAGGTATCGAGCAGCTGGTGTTTATTGAGAGGTCGATGATCAGCGACAATCAATTATCTCTTGTAGAGAATCTAATTTTTCAAGAAAATGTATCCTCTATCAGAAACGCCCAGTGACTCCTCCAATCATAAGATAGCCACAATCACAGATATACGGCAGACAATGCATTCACATGTTAAATTGGTTAAATAAGCTATAATTGATACCAAGAACATCACTCAAGGACAACATCATGCATCTCATTGAGCGCCGCTTAACTGACCCAAGCCTCTATCTCAATGAAATAGAAAGATTGCATCGGCAATTACAAAAAAATCATAAACTTTTTGATAAAAAACAAAATGGTGCTCAATTTTACCAAATCAGTATGCATAGAAATAAAATTGCCAAAATGCTTGCATCTTCTGTATCTAATCATGAATATAAGCTCACTGTATGCCATCAAAATTGGATCAATATCTCGGGGAAAAAACAGCCATTATTATCCTATCCAATTACCGATAGAATTGTGATTGGTGCCTTATATCAAGCCATATTACCCGAGTCTGTCTCAACTTTTCATGATACTTTATATAGTTTTATTAAAGGCAAATCGAATTACCTTGCAACAAAGTCCGTCTGCCGTCATCTTAAAAAAACATCACAAGCTAATAATAATGGGCATTTAGACCTTTTTATCCTTAAAACGGATATTTCTGACTATACAAACTCCATTCCTATTAGCCCTAATGCATCTATTTGGGACAAATTAAAATCGCTAATGTATTGCTGCGACCCAAATCATGATATCAGTCAGTATCATTGGGATCTTATTGTATCAACCGTTAGACCATGCTACTACACACCTGAAGGCCATCTAGCTCAAAACCACATTGGTGTGGCGTATGGTACACAGATGACCACACTTATAGCAAATCTCTATCTATCAAGCCTTGATCATAATCTCAGCATGATTAAAGATCTATTTCACGTTAGGTATGGTGATGACATTATACTGATTCATAAAGACCCTGAAACACTTAAGACAGCCTATCTCGAATTAAAGCATTACATTAAAAAACATCATTTATCAATCCATCCGAAAAAAAACCAATGGATATACCTAACTAAAGCTGGGCGGCCTTGCACTATTGATTCCTCTTTTGTTGGCCAGCATCAATTTAATTACCTAGGATTCTCTGTACAAGCCGACGGCTCTTTACGACTAAAAAAACAACACACGCATCAATTTATGAAAAAAATCCATGCTCGAATACGTTCCGCTTCACATCTGACGCAAAAACTGAGTATGGATAAAAGAGGATCTGCCATCTGTAGTGCAGTCATGCAAGCCATGAAGCAAGATAATCCCTTTAATATCGACGACTTACATCGATATTATAGTCAGCATGATGATCGTCGACAATTGAAGCAGATGGATCGTCAAATAGCTCTCTGGGTAGCACAAGCATCATGTGGTATATACAAGCAGTCTGCATTTAGAATCATCCCATACAAAAAAATTAGATCTGAGTGGCATCTACCGTCACTATGCCATACTCGCAACAAATCATCCTCACACTAGATCCCATGCAATAATTTTTTGCTATAATAAAAAGACAGGAGAAAGTGTTCCCATGCAATTCAATTGCAATAGATCATTTAAGAACTGAAGTCGCGGCTTAGTTCAAAAAACTGGAACTCGTTTCTGAGGCGAGAGGCCCCTTAGAGGCCTTTATATTTACTCCTACACTTTCTCCTGTTTTTCCATAGATTATTGATATAAAGCCATCTACATAACGAATTTCTCACTATCAAACAATGATTAAGGTGATGCTCATTATTACCATATGGCTGGTATCTTTTTAATCTCTTTATTTTTGCTATAATATTAAAGAGGGAAGTGTTCATGTGATAGATCTATCACAGATATCTAAATATGAGCTGAAGTTGCGGCTTAGCTCATTTACAATTGGGGACAACGTCTAGACAAGTCCACTAAATTCCACCTCCCTCTTATCCTCTAAAAAAAACTTGAGTCACAATTTCCACTCAAACAGAGCTCTTTCTTTATTGAACCGATTTATTCTTATTGCCTGATATAACGACATTAATAAGAATTGTACGAAAGATGTTACATCAGCTTTTACCATATCCTTAACTACCGATATCATTGAAGTTATGACTTTGCTCACCGGTTGCTTGCTTTAACTGAGCCTTCCGGTCTTATTTAGAACAAGCTTACTTCTACTTTTTTTATTTTTTATACATTAAATTAACAATTTAGTGGATTGAAACGATTATCATGCAATGGTTTTATGAAGAATACAGAGCTAACGGCAGATTATCTGCTATAATTGTTTATGACAAGAACGATAAGAGAGATGTTCGATCGGTTGTTACCGTATCATAAACTACCAATGTAATTGAAGTTGAGGCTTATTACAGGAGTGGTGGCGGAAAACCTGTGAACTATTCCAAAAAAAGATGGGCTGTACCACCGCTAAAATGGCAAATTCCACTCTCTTATCTTCTTGTTGCTCTTATATGTAACATTACCACATTCAATGATTACGGGGCCCTAGGGTGCGCCACCTCATCCTGATCCGCTAGTCGCAGATACTCCTTGAACTGAGCATCATTCAATCGAATCCACAGTTGACTGCGGCACATAAACAGGACACAGCCGAATAACTTTAAATGTGCACCATGATCCTTCAATGACAAATGAGAGCTATAGACCTTACTACCATCAATATCAAATACTTTACCGTTACCCCACCGACCATCACCTAGGTCTTGGTAACCCCACATTATTGGAAAAGAGCTAACTAATTTCCCTTTGAAAGGATGATAAGAGCCTCTGTAGGTATTGGACCATTCTCGCCCCTCTGTATAAAAAGCATACTTTGAATAGCCCTGTAATTCAGTAACACCACCTTTATCAACCATACTAATTTGAATGACAGCTCTAGGATGTTGAGTTTTATCATCAATTGTTAGCCAATTCCCGACTGGTGAAGAGCAGGGTTTTTCTTCTGAACATACCAGCGATTTTGGTAACGGCACAGCAATGACGTGATTTATCGAAGCAAAAACCAGACTGACAGTTACAGACAATGAATACAATATTTTTTTCATAGATTACTCTCGAAGGTAAAAGGCACACCTTAAAAAAGTCAGTGCACGTTGTCTATCAAAACTTTAAGGCTGAAAAGTCCTTTATGTGACTAAGATCTATCGACAGAATGTGTGTATTTTTGTTTATCGCTTTTAGCTTTATCTAGATATGTACTTAAATCCTTTGAACTCACGCGATGCCAGTAACTAGCCTTACAAAGATGAATAGTTTTAAGACATCCCGTAATTTTAAGACGCTTCCCGCCATCAACTTGTTCCACCTTAAGTTTATACATTTTATCGGTATCAGCATTATAAACCATACCACCAGACCAGACGCTATTCCAATCATGACCAGATGCAGTTAACCCAGTAATAATTTCCATATTACGAAGAGGAACTCCTTCAAAACCGTAACTACACTTAACGCACTTCGATGAATTAGACCAAGGACGACCTTCGACATAAAAAGTAGCGACTAAATAGCCATTCATTCGGCCAGATTTATCTTTTTCTAGCCTCACAATACTTCTATCGTGATTTCCCTGAGCTGTCTTTATAAGCCAATAGCCGACTGGCGAAGAATTTTGAGACTGAGCTGCGCATAATACTGAAGAATTTACAAGCGCAAAGAAGATGACGACCAAGCGGATAAACGATTTCATATAGATCACATTAAACATAAATATTTCTCTTAACTTATAAATTCGGGTTTAATTTAAGCATTTGCACAGTCTTATGTCGAGAGCAATATGGATATAAATGAAAGCCCCATCATCTTATAGTAATAACCATGATTTGATGAATAACAGACCTTAAAATCACTGCAGACACTCACAGATTAATCAGATCATAAAGGTTAAGATAATGCACCCACTGCATTGGTACTCTAAGAGTCTCATTATAGGGAAGATATAGAGAAGAACCATTAGAAAAAAGATGAATTTAGCTGGCCGGAATAATGAAAAAATTTTTCCAACACCAAAAAAGCTATTAAATCTTCTTCACGCCGATTAAGAAATTGCAAACAATAACGACTAGATTGCTCGATAATTTCCTGAGCCTCTTTCGAATGAGAACTATAATAGTCAATTTTTTCTTCTAAATTACTATAGTCATCTTTAACTTCAATATAATGAACACCAGGTTGTAAGAGCCCTTCCATAAACCAGGTTTCATAGTTTGGTTTTGTCATCACACAGAGAGAATTAGATGACATCGCCCATTTTAAGTTGGTAGCAACATCATTCCCTTCGATACAAAGAATGAATTGATATTTCAGCTGATCCGATAAAGATAACTTATCTTTATAACCAAAGTGTGATAATTTCTTTACCTGACCTACATTCATTAAAGGATGATGATAAAATCGCTGTAAAAAATCTTTTCTATGCTTCTGACTGGCATTACCTCGCCAGACCATACCTTTTCTTTTATCGGAAAAAGAAAGATTGTCTCGAATAAACTTAAAATGACGAATAGCGTTTAACTTCATAATTACTGCATTTTCAGAAGTTCTTGAGTCCATAATAGGTCTACTTTTTAGGACACTCACCTGAGATGGAATATGTGTTATATCGCCTGGCAGTAAATGAAGATGATAGCTTTTAGGAAAATGACTCATGTAATAAGCCATGTCGTGTTGGTAACAGCTTGCACTCTTTGTTTTAAATATGGAATTCTGATTGACTAAAAAACAAGACTCATTAAGCTCAGGCGTTTCCCAGCTCGAAGTTAAACAAAATGTGTTTTTAAGACGATTGTAATAATTTACTCTTTTCAATACTCTACTTGCTAGCTCAGAATTATCCATTAATCGATAACACGAGGTTTTATACATATTTTTATAGGCATAGGGGTAAATTTTTTGATGCAAATGCATTTTCACATAGTAATTGAACTTTCGAAATCGCATCTCTTTCTTTATATTAAACATGAAAAAACCAAAATCTCACTATTATCTAACGGTACGAGCACTCACACCAAAATAACGGCCAACAACATAGCCAGTCACACCTAATTACCATCCAGGAAATAATCAGCTTTTAAAGAACTAACTATCTCCACCCCATTTCACTGACACGTAGCTAATCCATCGAGTATCTGTAAGATGATCACAGTCAGCCCTAATAATATCAAATTCGCTATGCTTTCCTTTATCAATTGAATTAACAATCTCTTTCCATAGCTGGTTATGACCATCTTGACAAAGCGAATGAACGACCTCTCCTCTATAAAGAGATTGTAAAATTTGGTGTTCACCCTCTGCTCTATTATTAATAATGATTGGCTTACTATTAGCACGCCACATATAATAACGCTGCGACCACGATAATCGCTGTCCAGAAGAAATAACGAGACGTAAATATCTCGGGCAAGCCATCTGAAAATATGGCCAATCACCTGCATTCAAATCATCACCGACAATTAGAATACCTTTAGGTGAAGATAGCACAGAGAGACCATTTACCACCAGGTGTGTGTATTTACGTATTTTGATCATTAATTCATAACGTACCAGTGACTGTGGAAAGAAATATAAACTCGCCAATAGGCCTATTGATCCGAGGATGATCAATATATTTAATTGAAAACCAATACTAAATTGATAGTAAATTAAAATAATACCTATCATTAAATAAGAAAACATCGCAAGCATTTGCAAAAAATTGTTTGTTGCCAACACCCGACCCAGCACTTCAGATCTAGCATGAAACTGTATTAAGGCATTAAGTGGAACTATCAAGAAACCTGCAAATACACCGTATAGTAACATCATTACGATAATGAGTGGTGGGTTATGTAAGTGCGACAGAAAAACTAACCCTAGGCACATAGCTAATGTTGCTAAGGGTATCATGGCAACCTCTATAAAACCACGCGATATCCTACCAGCGAGTACCGCACCTATCAAAATACCAAGACCCGCAATCCCAATAGAACTTAAAGCAAAATTTGCACTCGCACCCACTGACTCTTTTAAATAACCACCGTAAATCGCGAGCAACTCCTGATTAATCGCGAAAAATAACGACAAACCAATCATACACACAAAAATTCCCTTTTTATGAAAAGCCGTATTTAAATACGAGCGCAAATACCTTGTCGTGACATAATTAATCAATTGATATCGTGAGCTTGGATCAGCTGCAGGAACCTTCAATAAACGAAAGGTCATAGAAAACTCTAGTGCTGCTAGTACGATTAAAATAAAGCCTATAGGAGCAAAACCCATGATAAAACCAGATCGAGAATGCACGTCGACCAGGCGATGACTCACTAATGCATTTGCCGAAAAGGTAAAGACCGCCTGACTGATAACAATAGCCATAATAACGGCAGCCTGTACCATACCATTCAGTCGCGCAATACCAGAGACACCAAAAGCTTCTCGAATATACCCATACTTTGCCGGAGAATTTAAAACACTCTGTAATGCCATCAAAACCGTCGTCAAAAATGCCAACCAAAACCATCCAGAAAAATAACAAAGGGTTAAAAATACCGTTAAAGGAATCGCACTGAATGCAGTTATCCTCAAAATAAAGACCTTTGGCCAACGATCCGCAATAAAACCTGAAAATGTAAATAAAAAAAGATAGGGTAATAGCATTAGAGCATTAACCACTGATGATAGCAGTGTGTATTGATGAGCGTTTGATGTTGCGTACACCGTATCCATCATCAACGCCTTATGACCAATATCAACAAATGTGTTTAAAAACGCGATAATTAAAAACGGGATTAATGACTTTGCTAAAGATGGTTGTTTCATGCGTTTCCTTTACGACGGTGGTTAAATAACGACTCGCTCAACACGGGAAGTTAACTGAGCCATAAGCTCATAACCTATCGTTCCACAGTGATGTGCGACTGTATCAATCGGTAAGCCTTCTCCCCACAACACAACATCATCACCTGGCTTTATATCGGTCTCTGAACCAAGATTTACCGTGATGAGATCCATAGACACCCTGCCCACCAATGAAAATATTACTCCATTAATCAGTACCGGTGTTCCCTCGGGCGCAGATCGCGGATATCCATCACCATAGCCTATGGCGACAACAGCTATATAGGTCGAATGCTCGCTGACCCATGTTGCACCATAACCAACAGATTCCCCAGCTATGATTCTTTTCACCGCAACAACCTGTGATCGTAAGGTCATTGCTGGCAGCAAATTTAATGCAGCCGAACTGATGTCACTTAATGGTGAGCCACCATAGAGCATGTAACCCACTCTCACCCAATCGTAATGAATTTCAGGAGAATTCAACACAAGCGCAGAACTTGCAATACTTTTTTGGAAATCATAATCTACTAAGGCTTCCTCGAAACTCCTCGTTTGAGATATATTCATCAGTGAACTTTTGTCAATCGAACACGCAAGGTGCGTCATTGCTATTACTTGTTGTGATGTAATACCGACTTTTTTTAAACGCTTAATCACATCAGGCAGATCTGACGGACACAGACCCAATCGATGCATACCAGTATCGACTTTCAACCAACAACGATTTTGTGATCGTTGATCAGATGACTCAATGATATTCAACTGAAATTTATCGTGTATGACACAATCTAATTCAAACTCAAGAAGTGTGTGATACTCTTGCTCAGATAAAAAACCTGTCATGACAACAATGGCTTGTTGAATACCCGCCTGACGAAGCTCAATTCCTTCAGTTAATGTTGCTACACCAAAAGCATCCACGTGGGTGAGTGCTTTTGCTACATTAACCGCACCATGGCCATAAGCATTAGCTTTTAACATCAATAGAACTGATGATGAAGGAACTAACTGACGAATGCGCTCAAAGTTATGCTGAATAGCTGAGTGGCGAATCTCCGCACATCGAGAAGCAGACACGGCTATCCTCCGCTTTGATAGTTCTGCGTTAAATTATCAAAACGGGTAAATTCACCCAAAAATGCCAATCTCACCTCACCGATAGGACCATTTCGTTGCTTACGAATTAAAATTTCTGCAACCCCCTTATCTGGTGAGTCAGGATTATAAACCTCATCACGGTAGATAAACGCAATCAAATCGGCGTCTTGCTCGATAGAACCTGACTCACGCAAATCAGACATAACAGGACGCTTATCAGTTCGCGATTCTAGTCCACGGTTTAACTGTGATGCGGCAATAACAGGACATTCCAATTCTTTAGCAAGAGCCTTTAATGACCGAGAAATCTCAGCGACCTCATTGGTACGATTTTCTTTCAGCTCCGGCACTTGCATCAGCTGCAAATAGTCAATTACTATCAAATCTAGTCCATTACTCTCTCGAGCAACTCGTCTCGCCCGAGCACGCAGCTCACTGGGTGATAAGGCTGGCGTATCATCGATGTATAGAGGGACATCTGCAAGCATACTGACGGCTGAACTAATTCTTGGCCAATCATCATCCGTTAAGTTACCTGTACGAACATTATGCTGATTGATTCGCCCTAAAGAGGATAGCATACGCATAGTCAAATGCTCACCTGGCATCTCAAGGCTAAACACTAGAACAGACTGACCATTCACTGCGACATTCTCAGCGATGTTCATTGCGAATGTAGTTTTACCCATCGAGGGTCTGCCAGCAACAATGACCAAATCACCAGACTGCAATCCGGAGGTCATATCATCAAAATCATAAAAACCTGTTGCAGCACCCGTGATAGTTTCTCCTGAGTGAAACAAATCATCAATCTTCTGAGTGGCCGCCGATAATAAATCAGCAATTTTGACTGGGCCTTCACCTCTAAGCTGCTGCTCTGCAATGCTATAAACTTCTCGCTCAGCCTTGTCTAAAAGATCTTTTGGGCTTCGTCCTTGCGTGTTCATGGCATTATCAACTAAATCTGAACCAACAGCGATCATTTTACGTAAGACAGAACGCTCACGAACAATAGTGGCATAAGATGATACATTGGCGCTACTCGGTGTTGCATTGGCCAACTCAAACAAGTAACTCTCACCACCCACTTGATCCAATTGATTAAGTTGCTTTAGCTGCTCGGCGAGCGTTAAGCTATCACAAGGCTGATTTCTGTCAATTAAAGTTTGAATAGTTGTAAATATTACCTTGTGCTCATTGCGATAGAAATCATCAACACCCATGTGTTCTATGACCCTATCCCATGCACGATTATCAAGCATCAGCGCACCTAAAACAGATTGCTCTGCTTCAATGGAGTAAGGCGGGACCTTAGGTGATAAAGAAGATTCTTTTTTTGGAGTAGCAACTTGAGTATTCATGGCAGGTAGTCTAACACCCGAAATGAAATTCGACCAGCAGAATCACTGGCCGAATAATATACCGGAGGTATTAGGCGGCTGACTGCGCACTGACATGAATTGCCAATTCAATTGAAACATCTGAATGCAATGAAAGTATCACATTATGCTCACCAACATGACGAATAGGTCCATCAACCATGACCACTTCGCGCTTCTCTATGGCCTCACAACCCGATTCCAACATAGCATCAGCTACTTCGCGAGGGCCGATTGATCCAAATAACTTTCCTTCATCACTGGCCAAAGCTTCGATATTAATTGTTAGTTTAGCCATAGCTTCCGCTCTCTGTTTTGCCAAAGCTAACTTCTCTTCTGCAGCCTGCTCAAGCGCCGCACGACGAGTTTCGAAATCTGCTAAATTTTGAGAAGTGGCTACAACAGCTTTCTCATGTGGTAGTAAAAAATTTCGAGCAAAACCTGCTTTGACATTCACTTGATCACCAACTTTTCCTAAGTTTGCAACATTTTCTTGTAAAATAACTTTCATCTTTTAAACCTCTTCTTTTATCAAAATTTATGTTTTTAGTTTGCTCCATCAGACAAACGCTGACGAAAATTAAAATGCGTATCTAATAGCGCCAATACCGCTAACAGGGGCGCAACAATATACTGCACGAGCAACAAGCCTAGATACAATAATCCGATCAACACTGAGAAACCGAATCGTTGCTTGCCTATGGCATGAAGTAAACTCAACGAGCCTACAACAAATGGCATCATGATGGCTGATATGCTATCCATGAATAAAGGTACTTTGAATAGAAAGCCGACTAAGCACAGGATAGCCAACCAAGCCACCCATCTGTTGATTCTTATTGCTAACAAATGAGTCCTAAATATCGCCACGCTGTCATTCAGTATCGCTTGCCAATAACGACCTATCATTACTGCAAAGAACGAAAATAGCATGATATAAAAAGCTAACAAACCCGTGGCATATTGAGAAAATAGCGTAGCTAGGCGCTGTTTTTCCTCAAGCGGAAGCGATGTCAAAACGGATGAGGAGTCGTACATCTGCATAAGATGCGCTTTCCACCATAATGAGATATCAGGCACCAAAACGTGTATACCTGCTAATACGAGTAACGCCAAGATTAGCATGACCTCTAGCACTAAATCCCACGATGAAAACTCTCTGAGTAATGATGCTAGACCAAACTCCAGCAAGCAGAAAACAAAAAAAACGTCATACCCAGTGATCCCCTCAAACCAAAAAGACACAATGGCTGGAACAGCCACCCAAAGTAATATAAAAGCACCATTCTTAGGGCCCTGCTGCAAGGTCACCAACACAATAATTGCAGCAGCAAAGACTGAACAAAAAAACGACAGGATCGGTGATAACACTAAGATTAACACCAACCCTGCTGCAAATATTGGCTGATCCAGTAGTAGCTGACCTAAGCGACGCATTTTGAATACCTCAAATGATCCAGCACGATTATTCGTGACGATCGCAGTAAGGGAGTAGCGCCAGAAAACGAGCACGCTTAACGGCAGTGGACACTAAACGCTGATATCGCGCTTGAGTACCTGTAATGCGACTCGGAACAATTCGACCAGACTCCATCACGAACTCTTTTAGAATATCTAGATTCTGATAGGTGATCTTTTCGACGTCGTCACGTGTAAAAGTAGTGACTTTTTTTCTTTGAAAGTAATTTGCCATGTTTAGTACCTCTTAAAAATAATATCGTTATGCGTCAGATTGAGCCGTTTCTTCTAATTTACTCTTTACAGGAGCGTCGAGTAAGTCCAAGACTTTCAATGGGCTGGCTTCTTTCACGGCTTTTTTGCAACGTAGAACCATGTGACGAATCACGGCGTCGTTGTAGCGAAAAATTTCTTCTAACTCAGCAATGACTTTATGATCACATTCAACGTTCATCAGGATATAATGCGCTTTATGCACTTTGTTGATGGCATAAGCAAGCTGACGTCGTCCCCAATCTTCCAAGCGATGCACAGAACCTTGATTGTCGGTGACAAGTTTACGATAACGATCAACCATGCCAGGTACTTGTGGACTTTGGCTTGGATGCACTAAAAAAACAATCTCATAATGATTCATGAGGAGTCCCCTTTCGGTTTGTAGCCCTACGAAAAATAGTGCGTAGAGCAAGGAGTTAACACACAATTGTGATGCGCAAGTCTAATCAATTGCTCTTTCAGACGCAAGTCTAAAACAGCACAAAAAACACCTTATCTCGACCTGAATAAAAAATTCAGCAACTATCTGTTTTTGATGAGTTTATTTGCGTCGCCAAGCGACTCAAATCACATCAACTACCCGGTCATGCCATTCGACTCCTAA
This sequence comes from Coxiellaceae bacterium UBA1530, assembly GCA_002323325.1. Lineage (GTDB taxonomy): Bacteria > Pseudomonadota > Gammaproteobacteria > Coxiellales > Coxiellaceae > UBA9148. The sequence continues at coordinate 28,042 of DCQA01000061.1, forward strand.
TAGTGGCAGTCAAAACTGGAAAAAACACTGAAAGCAACTCATAATGCATTCTTCCAGAACATAGGTAAGAACATCATGGAACTTCACCGCGACACCAACCCCTGCTCTTTTCACATTACATCATACGAACCGGGTCTTATTCATATCAATAAGACACCGATTCTTCACAGTTTACTCATCCATCCCTCAAGAATTTACTCGTCCTGGAGACCACAATCATGGCAAGAATTAACCATACGAGACATTGAACCCTGTCTGTCCTACAAACCAGACCTCGTTTTGATTGGCACTGGTGAACTACATCAGCAAGTGCCATCAAAGTTGCTAGCACCGCTATACGCAAACAACATTGGAGTAGAGGTGATGCGCTCCTCTGCTGCCTGTAAAACTTTTGCACTACTGTCATCAGATCAACGTAACGTCTTAGCCGCGGTGTTGATTCGATGAATAAGGTTATAATCACCATCGCTCAAATCAACACAATTGTTGGTGACGTAACAGGTAATTCTGAAAAAATCCTCTCAGTAGCACAACAAATGACATCAGAGCAAGCAGATATCGACATCATTGTTTTTCCAGAGATGTCACTCACTGGCTACCCACCTGAAGATCTATTATTCCGTGATCAATTCCATCAATCTTGTGAACAGGCTTTAGAGCTCCTAATAGAGAAAATGCCTAAATTGACTTTGATCATAGGTATGCCGTGGCGATCTGAAGGGCATATCTACAACAGTGCTGTTGTGCTTCAAAACCATCAAGTTCAATCCGTTTATCACAAACACTACTTACCGAACCACACCGTCTTTGATGAACTTCGCTACTTCACGCCTGGAACAGCCCCTGTCTCATTCGATGTGAATGGTGTTTGCTTTGGATTATTGATTTGTGAGGATTTATGGCACTCAGAACCGTGCCAACAACTTTCCAAGTTAGGTATTGACGCCATTATCAGCCTTAATGCCTCGCCCTTTGATCAGTATAAACACCAAAAACGAAAACAAGTTCTATCAAAGCGAGCGCAAGAGATCCGTTGCCCTATCGTTTATTGCAATTTAATTGGCGGACAAGATGAACTGGTTTTTGACGGTGGATCGATGATTCTTGACCAAACTGGTCAACAAATCTTACAAGCACCTTTTTTCAAAGAGGCGATGATCACCGCTCAGTGTCAACTTGACAATCAATCACTTCAATTCAAACCCAGCCAGATCGATCCGGAACCTGACCCACTGCAACACATTTACCAAGCACTGGTGTTAGGGCTTAAGGATTACGTCAATAAAAATCGTTTTCCTGGTGTTTTACTCGGGCTTTCGGGTGGGATTGACTCAGCTTTATCTCTAGCCATCGCGTATGATGCCCTTGGTCCAGATAGGATCACCACAGTGATGATGCCTTCAGAGTATACTAGCAGCATCAGCATTGATGATGCCCTGTTAATGGCAAATCTACTTGGTATTCAGCATCGCTCGCTACACATCGATCATATACGAGAGGCATTTCATAATCAGCTTAAGCCCTATTTAGAACACTCTGACGGCTGCACGACGTTAGAAAATATTCAAGCGCGAGCACGAGGCGTACTCCTGATGGCGCTATCTAACCAAAGTGGAGACTTGGTGATTACAACCGGCAATCGGAGCGAGCTTGCAGTTGGTTATTGCACACTTTACGGTGATATGGCGGGTGGATTTTGTGTTCTAAAAGACATTCCAAAGACAAAAGTCTTCGCACTAGCCAACTTCCGAAACCGACAAAATAGAATTATTCCACAACGCATCATTGACCGACCTCCCTCTGCGGAATTAGCTCTGGATCAGACCGATCAAGATAGCCTACCGAATTACGAAGTGCTAGACGACATCCTATATCAGTTGATTAATCAGGAACGCTCATGCGAAGAAATCAGTCAAAGCGGACATGACAGTAATCTTGTCAATGACATTGCAAATAAAGTTACACGCAATGAGTATAAACGAAGGCAAGGCACCATTGGTGTGCGAATCAGTGAATATGCCTTTGGGAAAGATCGCCGTTACCCCATCACAAATAAAGCGTAAATGTTAGATTAATGAGCACCAGCCCTTATCAACAAATTTAAGTACAGTAACGAAGCAAATCTAATTCTTAACCGAATAATTCTGGAGCTCTAATCAAACATGAACTAGACTTGCGCTGTTAAAATTTTAATGTTTATGGAGAAATGTTCATGAAAAAGACTTCAGTAATTTTGTCGGTAGCCGCTATCAGCATGCTATCCTCAACAGCAGCATTAGCGATTGGCGCAAACACCTATGTTGGTGCGCAAATTGGTATGACCAGCCTACAAACAGAAAATAACACCGACACAAACAACCTAAATCTGTATGGTGCGATGATCGGTACTACAGTGCGCGACATGTTCAGCGCAGACATTAACTTCGTAAATCAAGGTAACTACTTCCACGCAATGGCTGACATGTACTATAACCACAGCTTATCTCCTAAAATCACAAGTCGATTAGGGGGTGGTGTTGGTGTTATTCATTTCAATGAAACTGATAGTACTAATGCCGTATTCATCGACGGTGGTGACCAAGACGCTACCTCTAAATTTGCCTATCAAGGTGCTTTCGAACTTGATTACAGCGTAAGTGACACATTAGGATTCTTTTCTGGCTATCACTATGTTGGCTGGCAAGATTCTAACACTGACCAACATGCAAACGAATACCTATTCGGTATGCATTACTTCTTATAAGTTCAACCGATATTCCGTAAAGCGCGATGTTTACATTGCGCTTTTTTTGCCTGTTTAATGAGCCAGATACAACACAAGACTCAAAGGGACTATTTGTAGTAACAGGTTGTCGTCGATAAGCCTCCACTGATAATATTCAACCCAAACAGTGATCACAGAGATAACAAACACCCAGCTCAAAGAAAAATAAGCATGCGAACCAAGCACCATCCAGGTTGCAAACACCAAACTGACTCCTGATATAAAGACCATTACAGGCGATAAAGAGCATCGCCGCATGACACCCATGATGGGATCAACAATTGATGCGCTCACTATTATGGCTGTAGCAATGCAGTGGTTAGGCGAGAGAAACAAAACCACTAGCACGCCAAATAGCATAAAAGTCATCGAGGAAAGTCGCTGACTTTCATAATGACGAGCCCCAAATATTATCCACTGATGCTTGATACGCAAACAATCTAAGATCAGGCAACTCACAAACAGAAACAGCAAACTGAGATGTATACATAACTTAAAATCATCGGAAGACACGGCCATTAAAGAAAAGTAGCCCAGTGGAATCCATGCGAAAGACGTGTGTACTGCTCTTCGAAGAACCTCCCCTAAAAAGGATCCCATCTTCTCGTTATCTACAATCACGACACTCATTGACTCATCATTTTAAAGCAAGAGCTTTGGCTTCCGATGAATCTGGAAAACTGGCTTTGAGTATTTTCAAAGTTTTAGATGCTTCATCGTTAAGATCGAGAGCGCGATAGGCTTTGACTAGTATGACAAGTGCGGGCTCTGTCGATGCTGTCTGAGCATAATGCTCAACCACAATACTGGCCCTGTTGGCCGCAGCAACATAGGCTTTCTTATCCATATAGTACTGCGCTACGAGTAACTCTTGCTGTGCAAATAAATTTCTCAAATATACCATGCGCATACGTGCATCTTTTGCGTATGGGCTGTTAGGATACTGCGTAATAAGTGTCTCAAAAGTGACAAAAGATCGCTTTTTGTCATTCAGATTGCTTTTAGCAGGATCTTCTCGAAACTTTTTCTGCAACCAATTTAATCCTTGTTCATATTGAACACGCCCTTTCATATAGTAGGCGTAGTCGGCATATTTCCCACGGGGATATAAGCGAATGTACCTCTCTGCAGCTGCCTGCGATTCGGCAGTTTTATCGTTTTTGTAGTAAGCAAAGATAATGTCCAGCTGAGCCTGCTGAGCATGGGCACTGAAAGGGTAAACAACGTCAAGCGCCTCAAACCCCTCGATGGCGTCTGTATAATGCTTTTTCGCCATATCTGCTTCAGCTTTGACAAAAATTTGCTCCGCAGTCTGATCGCGGTATTTAGCATATTGGTCTTTTAATGAATTGGTTACGCAACCGCCGACAAGAAAGGTTAAAAAACAGACAATTACAAGACTCAATCGTTTCATAGCACCACCCAGGTCATTTAAATTTTGGCTATTATAGGCGATGTCGCAGCATAACGAAACAAAGACTTTGAGATAACTTGGACCTCACACGCAAACCCGTTACACTGGCCTCATGAACACACACTCTCAGAATATCGATACCCGCGAAGCCGTTGTCACAGATGCCTTGAACCAAAAACGTCTTGACTATGCAATGGCGGAGTTATTTCCGGATTTTTCGCGATCTTTACATAAACAGTGGATACTTGCAGGCCAAGTCACCGTGAATGGATCGGTGATTAAAAAGCCACGCCAATCGGTACTGGTTGATCAAGTTATTCAAGTCCAGGTTGTAATGGAAACACAAACTAGCTGGCAACCAGAACCGATTTCACTCAACATTATCTACGAAGATGACGACATAATTGTCATCAACAAACCGGCTGGACTAGTCACTCACCCTGGCGCAGGCAATCCTCAACACACACTGGTGAATGCTATTCTGCATCATTGTCCAGCGTCTGACACACTGCCTCGTGCTGGCATCATCCACCGTCTTGATAAAGATACCAGTGGTTTACTCGTGAGTGCTAAAACACGAGAAAGCCTTTTTTCTCTAAGCAATGCCATGCAAGCACGCGAAATTCATCGCCACTATGAAGCGGTTGTTGAAGGTACATTAATTGCGGGCAACACCATTGACGCTCCCATTGGGCGACACACAACACAACGCACAAAGATGGCAGTTATCCATACGGGAAAACCTGCCGTAACACACTATCGACTGATTCAAAAATTTCAACATCACACTCACGTCAGTGTTCAGTTAGAAACTGGGCGCACACATCAAATTCGAGTTCACTTCAAACACATTAAACATCCACTGGTTGGTGATCGCACCTACAACCCAAGACGCCATATTCCAGGAAAAATTCCGCCTGAATTACAAACTGCCTTACACGCATTTCCGAGACAAGCCCTACATGCACGTCGATTATCACTAACACACCCAACCACGGGAGAAATCATGACTTGGGAAGCACCTCTACCTGATGATTTTTCTCGCCTGATAGAGTCTCTAAACACCTATGCATCTAGCCACGAATAAACCACTACCCATCGACTCACCTGACTGGCCTATTCCAGACAATGTTCGTGCCGTAACAACACACCGCGGCACTCGGCTACCGGGTAATGCGTACAGTAGCTTCAACCTTGGACTTCACGTGAATGATACGGGTGAATATGTCACGAAACATCGCCAAGCACTCACACAATCCCTACACATACCTAACGAGCCACACTGGCTGGATCAAATTCATGGGACAAAGATTATTACACTGAATAGTGCGCAAAAGAATCCTAAAGCTGACGGCTCAACCACACAAGATTATCAGCAAGCTTGTGTAATTCTCACCGCAGACTGTTTACCCATCCTAATGACAAATATAGATGGCACTCAAGTGGCTGCGATTCATGCAGGGTGGAGAGGCTTATTATTAGGCATTGTTGACCGTGCAATAGAACAATTCCATTGCCCTGCCAACGAATTACTTGTTTGGCTAGGTCCCTGCATTGGACCGTTAAACTTTGAAATTAATGCCACCATTCGTCAGCAATTCATTCAGACTCACTCAGCTTGGGATGAGAGCTTCCATCAAAATGATATTGGAAGTTGGTTTGCTCATTTACAACGCTTAGCCGAGACACGACTTCAAGAGCTTGGTGTGGAGCATATTCACAAAGATACCCGCTGTACTTTTGAACACCGTGATACGTTTTACTCCTACCGAAGAGATGGTCAATACACAGGGCGAATGGCACATGCCATATGGCTGGAAGAATCCTAACAATCACGATAGAATACAGTCAATTTGATACATTAAATAAAGGAATATAATGACTCGTCTCTTCGTTAGATCAATGATATTACTCTCAGCACTTGTTGGCTGCTCAACAACACTTGCATCACAACCTCTCTCACAAACCGACACGATTGCCCCAATGATCAGTCGTGTGACGCCATCGATTGTTAACATCACTGTCCAGAAAAAAGCTGTTCCTACATCGGGTGCATTTATTCCTGAAGGCGAAGACAATGATGATATTAAGAAAAATCACAGTGTCGTAGGGCTTGGATCAGGCGTTATTCTTGATGCTAAACATGGGGTCATTGTCACTAACGCACACGTCATCGATCATGCAAAAAATATTTTAGTGACATTAAAAGACGGGCGACACTACCGTGCAGTCAGCTTAGGTGAGGATGACGGCTTTGATATAGCAGTGATTCAAATTAAAGCAAAACACTTAATAGCACTTCCTTTGGGCGACTCCGATGACATTCAAGTAGGCAATTTCGTTGCAGCCATTGGTAGCCCTTTTGGACTCAACCAAACAGTCACCTATGGTGTCATCAGTGCACTTAACCGCAGCGAGCCAAAGATCGAGGGTTTCCAAAGCTTTATTCAAACCGATGCCCCAATTAATCCAGGCAATTCGGGTGGTGCCTTAGTCAACTTAAAAGGTCAACTAGTGGGTATCAATACAGCGCTGGTTGGGCCAGGAGCTAACGTCGGGATTGGTTTTGCGATTCCTAGTAATATGGTGAATAGTATTGCCCAGCAACTGATTCAATATGGAAAAGTGAAACGTGGTATGCTGGGTGTCATCGCACAAAACATCACACCATCTTTAGCGGATGCAATGAAATTCAAAAATGACACTGGCGTGATCATTTCACAAGTGGTTCCTGGAAGTCCTGCTGAGAAAGCTGGGCTAAAAATGAAAGATATCTTGGTGAGTATCAATAAAAAACCCATGATGAGTGCTGCACAAGTTCGTAATACACTCGGTATGATGCGTCCTGGCACAAAAATTACACTCGAGGTCATACGTCGACACAAAGCTCAGACATTAACAGCCAAGGTCGGTGATCCAAAAGAAGAATTAAAGCAACGTGTCAATCCATTCCTAGCCGGAGTGAGCTTT
>DCQA01000061.1:35561-43809 GCA_002323325.1 Coxiellaceae bacterium UBA1530
GTTACCAACATCACTGAAACCAGCCAAGCGGCTTTAGCCGGCGTTGTTCCCGGTGACGTTATCACAGATGCTAATGGAAAGAATATCGCAACTACACAAGATTTGATCAATATTGCCAATCAACCAACAGACTCTCTGCTACTGAGTGTGGACAGAGATAATCTCAATGCATTTCTTGTCATAGAAAAACCTTAAGGAGATAAATCATGACTAACCCATTATCGCAACAACGCTGTGTACCTTGTGAAGGTGGAGTGCCTGCCCTCACGGAAGTCGAGGCTAAAACACTCATGGAGCAAATCCCTCAATGGCAGCTTTCAGATAATCACGATGCCATTCATCGAGTGTTTGATTTTAAAGGCTTCTACCAAACCATGAGCTTCATCAACATGGTAGCATGGATTGCTCAACAGCAGGGACACCACCCTGATGTTCAATTCGGCTATAACCAATGTACCATCACCTACTCAACACATGCCATCAATGGTCTCAGCCATAATGATTTTATCTGCGCAAGCCTAATAGATAATGCTATGCTAGAGCCTTCTCACTAAGAAGGCTTTTTAGCTCCTCAATAAAGCATAGTCCAAGTATTCCATCTGCCAGTTTACTCATCTCAAATAGCTTTTACATCTGAAGATTATTTGCTATAAACCCAGGCTGATTTGATCACTGCAGACCTAAAAGCATGCCTTATAGCGAGCAAACAAGATTCCTAAAAAGAACAGCCATCACGCAAAAGGTCTTAAAACAGAAGCATAACGAGAAGCCTTCTGAATTCCCAAAAAATATAGATAAACCTGGCTCAACAGAAGACCAGATCAATGACCTGCTGACAAGCTCTATCAATCAGTCAACTTTATCTGAGTTTGCTATTCATACACTCAATAGTCTAGATACCTTAAAATGTAATCACGCAATCAACATCAGAATAAGGCCTCGAGTTCTACAAAATATTCCTGCAGATTCCGTAGAATGGCTAGCGTTTATTTTGAGAAACCTGGATCAACTTGCCAGACGGGAAACAACACTCAATTTAATAGCAAAATCGTTAGCTGATGAACACCCACAAATAAAAGCACTCATCTCGAACATCCATCAACTCACTCAAAGAGATATTACTCAATTACAGTCACTGGGTCATCATCTAGTGCATTACCGACATATCCTATTTGCAGAAAGAGATCCTGAAGTCGCGTTGTTACCATTACTTAATGAAGCGATCAGATCCTCTGACATTGATAACATGACGTTACTCTGGATGCTGAATACTATGGTATTTCATGAAAATAATGCGTCAAATAAGATACTCATGGAAAAAATACAGCAACTGGATCTTATTCTTCAACGTATCGTCAGGACCTCTTTGCACAACCGATTAGAGATACTGAAAGATCAACTCAATACATACTATCAATCTCTACTACCAGAGCCCCTAGGAGAAAAAGCACTATCTCCTGAGACCGTTAGAAAAATCGTTTTATTTGTAGAATTCGATATTTACACTGCTCATGAATTAGCTACGATAACGCCACCTCAACATTGGTACAGCCAAACACCCAGCGAAACGAACGATCTCTTCAATAGCGGCGCTCTACAATGCCTCGCAAGACTGTTTTGTTCAGATCAGTCGAGTAACACTTCAAAAAAATCCCCTTACTTCACCTTCATGCCAAGACTATTAAAAGCATTAAAAACCATCCATGAGCACAACAATGAACATCTTTCTCCTTGCAAAATGATTGACTTTATGAAATGGATGGATAACAGCGTCACAAATGATGATAGAGAAAAACAAAAACCACTATCATTATGCAGACTCGCTATGCAATGTGAATCTATCATAGAAAAGGGACACCAACAAAAACCACTGGACGAAAGTTCGCTCTATTTACTTGAACTCTTATCTGCCTATGATCTTCCTATTAACAGTCGTCATTTTAAGATTGTAAAATTCGGTAATTATTATAATTATACCCCTACCCAATCGCTGATTTATCGATTAACTCACAAGAACAAATCTCACTCAGAGGAAATAACAATACCATCATGGCAACAGCCATACTAGAAAGTTCAAAACAAAGCATTGAGTAAACGAATTTGACTGTTGATGTTAATAATCACATATTGGAACATGTTCGCAATTCATATCCAGATATAATTTTATAAAGTCGACTATTTTCCTCATGCCGAAGCCCTAATAATAACCATCTAAAAAATGATCGCTTTGCAAAATAACTATCTTTTATCTCTTTTTTGACATGATGTATTTTACATATAACTTCCTTTTTATACTCATCAAAATTAAGCCTATAATTAATACAACCGGTAACACACTGTTGACGTGTTTTACGTATAGAGGTAATTAACTGAGCCTGACTGCTAAATTTAGAACTTCCATTACCAGCTTGTTGATGCTCTTCAATTAATTCATAAGTTTTTTCTGGTAAATTAAAACTTTTTATTAATTGCTCTATTGGTTGTAAGATCTGTCGAACTTGAAATTGACGGACGCTATTCGGATTACTTGCTAAATAGGTGCTCAGATCATCCCTAAGATTCAAAATAGCGAAAGTTCCCTTATAGATGTATAAAGGTAACTCTTCTATTTCGTGCAATATTTTAAAATTATCATTTAATAATACGTTTTGATTATTGCTCATTGTTATTCTCTATTTATTAATAAGGCATATTTTATTAGTAATTTGATGCTGGTCATTTTATAGCCATACCATTAAAGTAATATTAAATTTTTGGTTTTTTTTCTGAAAAAATTGAAGTTATTGACGAACAATCTCAGTTATGAAATTTAACTTAATGTTTTCTTAGTCTTTGCTTAATGTTTTCTTTGGATTTGCTTAAAATTATCTTGGGTTCTTATTATGATAATCACACCCCGATTTATCTCTGACACAACTGCAGCAGCTATAGCTTTCTCTTTACTCAGGCTAGTCTTTTATTCCTAGTTTATCCGTTGTGTTGTTTTCAATGTAGTTGAACCCCTCATCGGGATAAACGATGATGTTAAATTAGGGATATAAACTTACACAATCGCCCATTAATGACACCGTATTAAAACACGATCAGTATGTAAAAACTGATCGCAACGCCACATAGTGTGAATCATTGGCATCATTCTTTCTATAGTAATTAATTGTCTAAGTACCTGCACCAACGAGGCAGTGTAGATTAAACTTCTATGATCGACTAACATGACAATCATGGAACATCAGTGCTCGCAATAACATAGCGCTTCTATCAACCAATATCCTGCACTGTATTAAAAAGGATTTATCCATGCTTAAAAACCACCCCACTGCTCTACCCGTGTGCTTTACCACTGAAATGTGGGAGCGCTTTGGCTATAAGATTATATTAGGGCTTCTCATTTTTGTTTTACTGCAACGATTCGGATTAACGGATGCACAAGCAGCTGGAGTCACAGGATCATTCACTGGATTACTGTATATTACATCGATTTTAGCCGGTTATATCGCAGATCACTTTATCGGATATTACCGATCTGTACTCATGGGTGCCGCGATATTGATTCTTGGCTACCTATTATTAGCCATATCGAACCATATCCTGATGTTATCTATATCACTAGGTACGATCAGTGTTGGCACAGGTCTATTAAAGACTAATATCTCGAGCTACTTAGGTGCCTCATACCAGTCAGATGACTCAAATCGACAAAAAGGCTACTCTATCTTTTACTCAGGTATTAATTTAGGATCCATGCTTGGAAACCTAACCGCGGGTTACTTTTATCATCACTATGGAAGCACTGTCAGTTTTGGCATTGCATCCATAGGTGTGCTCATTGGTTTATTAACCTTTTACTATGGATTCAAATTAAGTGGCTTAAAACTACTAAAATCTCAATTGACAACATATGGCAAATTAAAATCACTGGGGTTTACAATAGTCGGAATCACTATCGCCACCTTAGTGATCTATATTCCCCAATTATCGATAGTCTTTTTCTCCTGTGTCACTCTAGCGAGTGTTTTGATTGTCTATCAAAAAAGTCGAGGAACAGTTGATCAATTCAAGCGATTCATTACATTCATACTATTTTTAGTTATTGCGATTCTTTTTTTTAGTATACAAAATCAAATGTTCCTCTCAATGAACCTATTTATTAATCGCATGGTCATTCACTCATTCTTAGGTATACCCATGACCACGCAAGCCTTCATTATCACAAATAATATCAGTATCATTATTTTCGGACTAATGGTTACTAAACTATGGACTTATCTATCTGACACGAGTAAATACGTATTGGGTATGTTTACCTTATGCTTTGTATTTATTGTGGTGAATATGGGCATACAGACCACAAGTCCAATGATGAAAATAGCAGCCTACTGGGTGGTCATCGCCTATATCATTTTATCATTCAGTGAAATCTGTATTTCACCCATTGGATTATCACTAGCCAGTAAGCTTGCACCTAAAGATGGCATAGGCATGTTTATGGGACTGTGGTTAGTATCATCTGGACTGGGCGGCTTTCTCGGCGGATTAATTGCCAAATTAGCAGCCATTCATCAGCAGGACCTGAGCAATATGGCTGACATGAAAAATATATATCTACAAGCTTTTCATACCTATACCTCTATCACGATAGTGGGATTTTGCGTAACGTGCTTGATTGCACTAGTGATAAAACGAATTGCTTGTAATGATAGTCTGTAGACCATATCGAATATATTAGACAGTCATCTCAATCGGTAAACTGGAGGAGCTTGAAGCTCGATTTAATGTATCTAGAGAGCTAAAGTGGCATTCGCGAGATAAGTGGTGAAGTGTACCGCACTTATCAGTGCTAGAAATCCATCACTTATTATTCAATAAAAATATTCTCCTGATCTCTATACCCCATTTTTTTCCTCAACCAGGACACACATCTCGTAATAGATTTTAAGCAGTACAACACTGGCAAAATACACCAACTCCAACAAGACCGCTTATAACTCATTAAAAAACATTTATTTCCAATGATATAAGAGATATAATTCATCTAATCTAACTTAAAGTCTCTATTTTTATTCTCTATAATATATACGGAACCACAACGCAAGCATGGTAGTAATCGCTTAAGTAACTGTGAATAAAAAACATCAGAAATCACACAACGATCATCATAAGATAAAACGAAACCCTTATCGACAAACGTCATAGATAAATATGGCACATCATGAGTGATTTCATGCAGCAATCCTCCAGATAGAAACAGCGCATCACCAATGACAGCAGGAATACAATAATCATTGAGTTTATTAAAAGATTGATAATTTATCACTTGCATGGTCATTAATTGACTCGCTGGATAACAAGTCGCCCACTGAGAGGATTCAGTTTTTTTATAAGTCTTTCCCTAGAATTTTTGAACAGCGTTTTCTCTGGCAATTAAACTCCGAAGAATGATAGGGTATTAATACTATTGTGACTGTCACAGCAACTACACCTTAGCTAATTCCAATCACTCATCATTCATTCGTAATACTTTTATGCGCCTCTTTATTCCTCTGAACGAGTGTGCATTGCGTGATAATTTCTCTCATGATGGCCTCAATATCCTGATCAGGTATGAGCGTTGTGTTATAACGTTTCATTCGACTAACAATGCCTCTTCACGCTCATAACAAATTATTTTATTCTTCGGTTTGAAATTTCTTTTTTCAGACGCCAACACTGCATGTTGCTCAATTAACTGTAATATCTGATCATCTATACAATCGATCTTTTTTCTAAGTGTGTGTAGCATCACCATCATCCATCTGTAAGTCAAGTTTTCCTCTAGATGATTTATTGCATTGTTTAACACCTGACTTGTCAATGCTAACCTTTCGGACATTTTTTAAGGATACTGAAAGAAATCACAACATATTAAATATTTTTTTTTATCACACTACCCGGACTATACCATCTCTAATCGTTTAATCACCCACTCTATAAACAGAGTCTCCAATGACCGAATAACCACTGGTTAACCGCGAATAACCTTATTAGATAAAAATGACCTAAATATCGAGTATAGAGATACCTTACTGATTGTGTCTTAGTTGCTATAACGAGACCTCAAAAAGAAGCTTTTTTCTCACATAGAATCATCCTCCGAGGTTAATATTGAGCGTAAGATAAAATCAATATACAATGCTTGATAAATTTACTTCATAAGGCACTATCATGAAAAAAATTATTATTATCCTCCTAGCATCATTAACTACCTTGTGCCTGTCATCTTGCCAATCAGTATCTTCCAATGATACAGCCACTCTTTTGAACGGAATCTACTCTGACCCCAATCATCCCAGCGGATCACGACAAGTGATTGCACACCACAACCAGCTCACTATCAAAGGGCGTGATGACATAAATGATAACATTTGGGTGGTCAATGGCATCATTCAAGGAAATATCATTAAGCTAGATTTTAGCTCTAAAGGTGGCCCAGCTTCGATCACAGCAACATTCAATAACCATGAGATCATTTTTTCCGATGGGAATACTTGGGTGAAACAACCTAAGCATCAAAAAATCACATAAATATTTCTGTCGATTCCTCTCTGGATCTAAGCACATCCGCTTTTTAACAATGCTGATGACCAGCCCTTGATATTTCACGAAGTCAATTCTTAACGCGATATTAATTAAGAATAAATAGTTAATAAACTCGATAAATTTAATATTTTTTTAATAATTACTGTTTACTATCAGACATCAAGAAAACCTTCGAAGAATTTCGAGTTAGACGATGCAAATAGACATGATGGTTATCCAAGAAAACCTTGGACTTACGAGAGAAGAAACAACAACGCCTGTCTTTCGCAATGATAAACATTACGTAAAATGTAATGAAAATCCTGAACGCCTAATTATTGAATATTTCGCTAGCCACGTTGTCGAAAATTTATTGCGTCACACTCAGAAAGACCACAATAAATTAGTAAAATCAACCAATCAAAACATGACGTTTATCACCGAAGGAAAAAGACCCAAGAGCCCTATCTCATTAAGGCCAGTAAGCCCTGTTGCTCTAGTAAGCCCAAATCTGAGAGAATCAGATAAGCACCATCAAGTGTTTAATATCATCGCGGATCTTCCGATGGGACATACTCTTAGAAAAGATCAACTAATGTTGTTAGCACGAATAATAGTCGTTCGTTGGCTGATTGCTGATTATGACATGAATGCAACAAATGTAGAAATATTAACTAAGAGTATCTCACAAGATAAATTGGATGCTGACAATGCGCCTACTGAACTTCTTTCATTTGATTATGGCTTATCATTCTATCCAGTCATTGAGCCCTTTACCGATGAGAATAAAGAGAAAAAAATACTTCCAGAGTGTTTCACCAACCCCCAAGATATTCACGAATTGATGCTAGGCTGTCTATTTGATAAAAGCTGCCAGATCTTAAAGCAAGACGATATTTTCTATGATGATCATACCCTGATTCAATCAGCATCTTGCCTCCAAAATCGCGAGACATTGTCACAACTAGCTGCAGAGATAATACCGGCAAGTCGATCTCTCACATCCATGGATGGCCTCATGAAAAGTATTCAACACATCGCGATGAATACTCTGGGTGAATTGATACTTATTGACCTGCACCTACAAAAACCATCTGAAGTCAGTATTGATACACTCACCATTGTTTTTGACCAATTACAATCGCGCAACTATCGGAAATCGATTGAGGGAAAAAAATTCTGCAGTACCTTAAAATCGATATTGAAAAAATGGCCAAAGGAGCAACGATCACCTGAATTACAATCAGTATTTGATAAGATCAATAGTAAGATTCAAGTCATCACCCCAGAACAACCTATTAACGATAAGAAACCAAACATACCAAACTATAGTAACTTACTAAATCCCCATAACCTGCCTGTGTATGCTGATTTACTCGCCAGAAGTAGCGTTATTTTTCATGATAGGCTTTCGAGATTAAAACAATTTCTTGACCAACCCTTTTCATCGGAATCACTAAAAGATCAATACGCAAAGCTGTCTAAACTCTATGGATACAACGCCGATGAAATTGACACACAGTGGATCGATGATATCTCTACAAGTGCTAACGAGAGTAAGCCATCAGTATTTGACAGAACACAGACAAAAATAAGTTTATTTATTCCTCTCCGTCACAGTGAAACTAAGGAAATAACCGTAAAAACTAAACAGTTTTCGTTTTAAACCGCGCACTAAATTGGATTAGGAATA
>DCQA01000052.1 GCA_002323325.1 Coxiellaceae bacterium UBA1530
CTTGCGTTGCATTTAAAAACAAAATGGTCGGAGTGGAGGGATTCGAACCCCCAACATCCTGCTCCCAAAGCAGGCGCGCTACCAGACTGCGCTATACCCCGAATTTCCATTTTCAACAAGTCAGCAATCATACTGAGCCAAAAGACACTCGTCAATGATTTATGAATAGAATTAAATACTTTATTCTTATCCTCACAATTGACAATAATTTATATCTGATTTAAGTTTCAATAGAAGTTACATTTTGACTAAGGCCAGAATCACTACCTCCTCAAGCATATGACACCGACTAACAGGATCAAAAAAATGAATGATTTAAAAGAGATCATCGATGAGGGATTTAAGAGCATCGATAGCCTCTCACACGATGAGACCTCCTATAAATTACAACAAGCTATTCAAACCACTATCCAACATCTCAGCGAAGGCACGCTAAGAGTAGCCAGCTTTGATGATCACAAATGGATCACACATGAATGGTTAAAGAAAGCGATTCTGTTATTATTTAAAACCACCAAAAATACTCTTATGCCTGGCTTTAACCAGTTTTACGACAAAGTACCGTTAAAATTTACCCAATACGACGAGAAGCAACTTAAGGATAGCGAAATTCGAATAGTCCCACCCGCATCTGTTCGTCACGGCGCGTTTATTGGTAAACGAAGTGTTCTTATGCCAAGTTACGTTAACATCGGGGCCTTTGTTGACACAGGGTGTATGATTGACACCTGGGCAACGGTTGGCTCATGTGCGCAAATTGGGAAAAATGTACACATATCTGGAGGGGCTGGTATAGGAGGCATATTGGAACCACTGAATGCCAACCCAACGATCATTGAGGATGACTGCTTTATCGGAGCGCGCTCTGAAATTGTCGAAGGGGTTATTGTCGAAAAAAATTCAGTGATTTCTATGGGCGTCTTTATTGGTCAAAGCACCCCCATATACGATGTTGAAAATGATCAAATACTCTATGGTCGTGTACCATCTGGATCAGTTGTTATCCCGGGTAGCTTACCTGGAAAAACAAACCGGTATCACAGGAGTGCGGCAATTATTATCAAACGCGTTGACGAACAGACACGTAAGAAAACCACTATCAATGAACTTTTAAGGTCATAATGAAGCACTATACCGATACACTCGAACTAGCCAAGGCGCTGATTAATATAGAATCCATCACTCCTAATGATAATGGTTGCCAGGCATTAATTGCTCATCATCTATCGCAAGCAGGATTCAAAATCACAGAGTTTAATAAAAATAATACCAGTAATTTATGGGCTGAGCATGGCAATGTGAATAAACCTTTCACAGTATTTTCTGGTCACACAGATGTCGTCACTCCTGGCGAGATTCGCCAATGGAGCACACCGCCCTTTCTCGCAACCGTTAAAGATAACACGCTATATGGTAGAGGTGCAGCCGATATGAAAGGGGCCCTAGCCGCAATGGTTATTGCTTGTTGCAACTTCACTAAAAAGCACCCCGATCATGCTGACGCACTTGGCTTTATGATAACGAGTGACGAGGAAGGTACAGCTGAAGATGGTACTCAACACCTCGTCAACTCACTTAAGGATCGTATAAAAATCAACTATTGTATTGTTGGAGAACCCAGTAGCCAAGCAACTCTGGGAGATAATATAAAAATAGGCCGCCGTGGATCTCTATACGGCAAACTGACAGTGAAAGGCAAGCAAGGTCATATTGCCTACCCCAATACCATAAAAAACCCTATTCATAGGAGCTTCAAAGCACTGGATCAGCTTACTCAAATCCAATGGAACGATCATACTGATTACTTTCAAGCAACATCCTTTCAAATCTATAATATACATGCAGACACTGGAGCAACCAATTTGATTCCGGGATGTCTAACAGCTGAATTTAATTTGCGACACAGCCCAATAAGCGATGCATCAACATTAAAAGAAACCATTAAATCTGTCCTGAATCAGTATGACATCGATTACCTCATAGAATGGAACCATGCGAGCCAACCCTTCTTTAGTCCTCCGAACAAACTTGCCAGTACATCCAGTGACGCTATCCAAAAAATTTGCAATGTAACCCCCTCATTTAATACTTTAGGGGGAACATCGGACGGTAGATTTATTGCTTCAACAGGCTGCGAAATTATAGAACTCGGACCAATCAACAAATCTATTCACCAAGTTAATGAGCATGTACTAATCAATGACCTTGAAAGACTGACCTCTGTGTACGAAGCAATCATCCATAAATTACTTGTTGAGAGAGCAACAGAGACACTTCTTAAGAAGGAACAGCTCCAGGCGCCTGCATAAATGATTTTATTTTGAAATTTATTAAAGATCCACCCAGCAAAGCTAGCAGTCCAATCATCAAGAAAGCAACATGGATAGACTCGTAGTCGCATAATAATCCTAGCATTGGACCCAATATGACAAAAAATAATCGCATCATCATACCTTCAAAACTTAAAACAGCCGCACGTATTTCAGAATGTGTTCGGTTATTGATAATCGTAAACACTAGAGGTAGCTGAAGCCCCCTCGCAGCCTGAATTAGCAAACCAAATAACATAGTTACCAATGACACATAGATACCCATGAAGAATGCCGATGCAGCAACTACAAAGGGGATCATCACAAATAACTGTTTTGTACCGATACGATAATTAATAATATTTACGCGACTTGCGGCTAAAGAACGAGAAAAATTCAGCAATGCCCAAATGAAGCCTATATAGTAAAGCTCAAACCCAGTTAACTTGAAATATGATTGCATCAGCCAGGCACTTGAGAGGGCAAGAAAACCTATGAAGCCCGAGTAAATTGCCACCCATTTTACGACAGGTTCATTTTGGATAAAGCGAAAAATCTGCATAAAATCCCTTCTGAAACACCTTGAACCGTCAATCTCTAAACTAACAGGAGGTAGTGGGCTCTTGCGAGTTGGATTTTTTAAACTTAAGGTTAGTGGAATTAGAAATAATAAAATAATAAAATTGAGCACAAAGGGAAGGTACATACTCAGGTAAGCCAAAACACCCCCGATAATAGCAGCAACCCCTTCGCTAATATAGCCAGAAGCGAGCAACGTACCCTCCTCTGATAAATATTCATACTCACGATCAAGGTCACATAATGTTTCGTAAAGCAATGCTGAATCACTACCTGAGAACAAGCAATAAGCAGCTGCCATAAACATCTCTGCTAGTAGGAACAAATAGAAGTGAGAAACTTGAGTGAGTATTAATAGTCCCAGCACAGCAGAGCAAGACCCCAGTAACAAGGAGCGGTTCCATCCAAAACGATCGCCGAGGTATCCTGTTGGAACCTCAAAGATTAATATACACAACGAAAAAAATGCCTGAATCACAAAAGTTTGAAATAAGGAAAGGCCGTGAGAACGATAAAAAAGAAAGATCACGGGCATAATGAGTAAAAACCAACGCACCGCGCTGATACACCTTAATAGCCAAATATTTCTCTTCATTTTAGCCCTCCTGGCTTTGTCTGTGTATGTTTATTGTCACACACATCCGTACTCATCAGTCATTGTCTCCATTATGATATTTTGAAGCAGATAGACAAGTCTCATTGAAATATTAATATTTATTTAATCAATTCGCTCTATCACTCGCTTAATAGTCTGCATTATAAACTCCCGAGAAAACAAGATTATTCGCCCAGAGCTCTGAGCCCTGCAGAGTAAAGCATTAAACTGATACCATGAAGAATCAAATAAATACCGATCAGAAACCCAAGAAACACAGCTTTTGAATCTGATGATAAGAAAAACAAATAACATGAAATGAATAAGCCAACTACTCCAGTAAAAAAAAGCCATTGCCAATAAAGAGCTGGACGTAGCTGCAATGCCATGAAAAATTTCACTAAACCACCGATAAAAAAGAATAATGATAATATCGTCCCTATCAGCTGTGTGGTTGCCTGTGGATACAACACAATAAATAAGCCAACCAGGCAGTAAAAGACCGCAAGCACGAGTGATGAGCTCACTTGCTCCCAAGCCTGAAGGTTTAGACCAAGAAGTTGGAATAATTGGAATATACCAGCTAACAACAAAACCCAACCTATTACATTGAACAGAGCGAATGCTACTAAGTGAGGCAACATGATTGTCACCCCACCCAATAGAATTTGAATTAGCCCAATGACTAACAACAGGCTCCACCGAGTCCTACCAGTATTAATCACGTCCATGCTATCTCCTTTTTCTAATCAACCACCTCTGAAATGGAGCGCACGCCGCCTAGCTGTTTTAAAATACTATGCACATCAATTAATGACCAATATTCTTGAATCAGCCCCTCGTGATAACGACACATAGTCACCCCAACAAAGCTAACCTCTTGATGAGTTGGTTGAGTTTCAAAAAAGCTTCCGAGATGAGTACCCTTTGCACGCCAGCGACAAACCACTTGATCATCTTCAGCAACACAGTTACGGAAGAATAGTAATAAGTCTGGAAATGCTTCAAACCACTTATCAGCGATCTGTTTTAGTGTCATGCTCCCGTATGATTGAGTGAGTGGCGTGTGAATTATACAGTCTTTAGCCACATAACAATCAATGACAGAAGAATCTTGTTGCTCCCAAAAATGATGAGCAAATTTCATGAAATTAGATTTATTATCCAGCATACGTATTACTCCTTTTTTTAGCACACCTAATCATCAAATAACTGTATTAAATCATCCTCTCTTAGAATAGAGACTCTCAATGTATTTGCTTTATCCAACTTTGATCCAGCACGACTACCGGCTATCAAGTAAGATGTCTTAGATGACACACTTTGACTCACTTTTGCTCCACGCGCCACCAACTTACCTTTCAGTGCATCTCGAGTGATTCCCTCAAAGGTCCCAGTAATAACAAACGTCATTCCAGATAAAGTAACATCTTTTTCATGATCCTGTGATGACAAAACTATTCCTAAATCCATCAGAGCTCTGATTAATTCAATATTATGTGCTTGAGAAAAAAAGTATTGAATACGTGATGCAACGATAGGTCCAACCTCGGTCACACTCTCTAACTCTTCAAGTGAGGCACTCATTAATGACTTTAACTCATGAAAATGATCTGCCAGTTGATACGCCGTAGCTTGCCCAACATCTCGTATACCTAACGCAAAAATAAATCTATCTAGTGAAGTATGTTTTGACGCATCAATAGCTGCGATAACATTGGAGGCGGATTTCTTTCCCATTCTAGGGAGCTGACTGAGTTGATCAATCGTTAAGGTAT
Organism: Coxiellaceae bacterium UBA1530; assembly: GCA_002323325.1. Lineage (GTDB taxonomy): Bacteria > Pseudomonadota > Gammaproteobacteria > Coxiellales > Coxiellaceae > UBA9148. The sequence goes on from DCQA01000052.1 coordinate 5,262, forward strand.
AGAGATCAGCGACATGATTCACTAATTGTTTTTCGACTAATAAATCAATTAATTTTTCACCCAAGCCATCTATATCCAATGCTTTTCGAGAAACAAAGTGCTTTATGGATTCAACTCTCTGAGCTTGACAATATAAACCACCCATACAACGAGCAACTGCTTCATCATCCAGCTTAATAACATCAGAACCGCAAACAGGGCATACGAGAGGTACCTTCTCTTGAACAGCCCCCTCGACACGAAGACTATCAATCACACACACTATTTCGGGAATTACATCACCAGCACGCCTAACAACAACAGTATCGCCTACTCTCACATCTTTTCTTGCCAACTCATCAAAATTATGTAACGTTGCATTACTGACTGTCACACCACCTACCGATACGGGTACTAATCGCGCGACCGGAGTCACTGCTCCAGTACGCCCCACCTGACAGTCAATCGAAATAACTCGAGTAGTTTTTTCTTGAGCTGGGAATTTATGTGCTATTGAAAAGCGTGGTGCTCTTGAAACAAATCCTAGCTCTTCTTGTTGAGATAAATCATTCACTTTGTAGACAACACCATCAATCTCATACGGAAGTGACTCTCTCTGTTGTAAAACTCGATTGTAAAATGACACACAAGCTTCGACAGAATTAGCAGTCTGATTTAGTGGGCACACTGGCATGCCCCATGATTTTAGTTGAGTTAAAATCTCCGTATGAGTAGACCAACTCAAATCCTCGCTAACATCTCCAAGGGCGTAGGCATAAAATGATAAAGGACGTTTTGCGGTCACAGCAGCATCTAATTGCCGTAAACTTCCTGCTGCTGCATTCCTTGGATTAGCAAAAACTTTTAATTTCTGATCCATCATTTTCTGATTTAAATCATGAAAACCGGCGATTGGCATAAATACCTCACCACGAATTTCCAATGAATGCGGTATATCCTGACCGATAAGAGAGAGTGGAATGCAGTGAATCGTTCGAACATTATGCGTAACATCTTCACCAAGCTTTCCATCACCACGAGTGGCCGCTGTGACTAATTCTCCATCGATATAAAGAAGGTTAACTGCCAAACCATCTAGCTTTGGTTCACAAGCATATTCGATAGGACACGCGACTCCTAGGCGTTGCTTATTTCGCTCATCAAAAGCCAATAAATCCTCTTCTGTAAAAACGTTATCGAGTGATAACAATGGCTGAATGTGTTGAATAGGTTTAGCCGATTCCAGCAGTTTAACACCCACTCGCTGTGTAGGGGAGTCTTCTGAAACCAAATCAGGAAAGCTCGCCTCTAATGCGAAAAGCTCTTGAAATAGAGCATCGTATTCTGCATCAGAAATGACTGGATTGTCGTATGCATAATAGTGACGGTTGTGCTCTAGTAGTTGGGCACGCAAGCTGATGAGACGATCTTTATCACGCTGAATGGACATCACAGCTCTCAATGTCGTGAAATATCGAATAAATCAAGTGTCTGATTACTTTTGATGTAATGATCGAGTTGTTGATGAATATTCAACAACGTTTGCTTTGTAAATAGTTGCTGCTTATCATCACAAACACTCCCACCCATATCCTCAACTAATCCATCAACAGTCTGTAGCAATAAATCAAATGTTTGTTTAGGATCTTTAACCGTCTGAGCATCAAAAAATAGCACCAAACCTGGTGTTGAGAAACCACCCATCTTTGATAAGTCAAAAGTGCCTGGCTTTACCATCGAGGCACAACTAAAGAGAATATTTGAATCGGTTTGTTGAGATTGATAACGATGAAAGATTTGCTGCTCACCGAAGCGCAGTGAGTTCGATAGTAAAGCTTGAAGTAGCTCATATCCACCGTAAGGCCGGTCTTGTGATGCTATTAAAGCTAGACTAATGATCGGAGCTTCAACATCGGATGATGGGGACTGAAATGGCGAAGTTGTTTTATCATTATGTAATGGCTCTGGCGATAAGCCCAAAACAACATCGGCGTCATCGCTGAGTTTTTCCTCGACTTTATCTGCTTGTTGTCCCATCAAATGATCAGAAGAACTATCGGCACTCTGAGCTTTTGAAGAATCAGACACAACAGGGTCTTTGCGCGAAAATGTTTCGTCACGCGTATCAGACGGTGCCCAACGCTCGGGGCGTGCTGTTTTTCCGAAACCACGCGAAGCGCGATGATTCTGACGAGACTGACGCTGCATCATTAAGCGCAGCAATAGGCATGCCAACACGACAATCACACCCAACAAGCAAAAAACTAACCCCATTATGATACCTCCCTGTTCCTTACACTTCAGCCATTTCTATCGCGGCTTGCATATCCACAGATACCAAGCGAGAAACTCCTGCCTCCTGCATGGTAACCCCGACCAAACGATCAGCCATGCTGATAGTCACCTTATTATGACTAATCACAAGAAATTGAATATTACCTGCCATTGCACGAAGTAGATTGCAATAGCGACCCACATTAACATCATCTAAGGGCGCATCAACCTCGTCAAGAATACAGAAAGGTGCTGGGTTTAATTTAAACATGGAAAAAACCAGTGCAATTGCAGTTAATGCTTTTTCACCACCCGAAAGCATGTGAATGGTGGCGTTACGTTTACCGGGAGGCTGAGCCATCACCTGAACACCTGTAGTTAAGTAATCTGACTCAGTTAATTCTAAACACGCTTTACCGCCACCAAAAATTGATGGAAATAGCTCAGAAAAAGATTGGTTCACTGCCTGAAATGTATCACGAAACATTGCCCGTGTACTCTTATCGATTTTAGCAATAGCGCCCTCAAGAATACCCATGGCCTCTGTCAAATCATCATGCTGCTGCTCTAGATATGCTTCACGCTCACTCAGTTTCGCGTGCTCATCAATAGCCGCTAAGTTTATCGGGCCTAGGCGGTCGATTCGCGACTGTATCACCTCTAGCTGCTGCTGCATCTGTTTTAAGTTCACTGGTGTCGCTAATTCAGCTAATAATATTTTCGGATCGTAACCTAAATCTACCAGTTGCTCTGACACGGTGGATTGTTTAACGGCGAGTGCTTGTTGACCTATCTGACTCTCTTGCAGAGATTGCTGCAGCGACTTGAAGGTTTTATCAGTTTTACTGCGCTGTTGCTCCAACGCTGAGAGTTGGTTCATAAACCCCTGCAGCTGATCGTCTGCAACGTGTAGCGCTTTCTCAACCACCAATCGTTGATCCAACAGTTGTTGTAATTCATTCCGTAAGCCATGCAGAGGTGAATCCGTTGCTGATAACTGATCTTTCAAACGTGAACGTTGTTGTGAAACTTGCTCTAGCTGACGCTGCTCACGCTCAATGGTTTGCTTTAGCAAAGATAACTGACGCTGTTGATAGGTCATCTTTGACTGAATTTGCTCGAACTCTAGTTGACTGGATTGTGATAACCGACGCGCTTCTGTGAGAGTTTGCTCGATTGATAATTTAGAATGCTCAAGATGTTTTCGATCAGCTATTTGCTCTGTTTCTAGCACGGACAACTGCGCGACTTGCTGTTGATGCTGTTCGATATCAGATTGAAGAAGCACAATACGTTTCTCAGAATCCAATAAAGACTCCTCAACTCGCAACTTTTGCTGTTGCCAATCTGCATAACGCGATTGTTGTGCCTTCACTTCAGAACGACATTGACCTAGCGAATTTGTTAACGCTTTAAAGTCTTCATTATCTATTTCTCGCTCGGCTTCTAAGCTCATTAAATGCGACTTAGCTGACTGAAGTGTCTGCTCAAACTCTTCAACATCGTGCTTGGCCTGCTCTATTTTTTCAAGCAGGTGATCGATCTCACGCTGACGCACCAACACCGATTCATCTGAATCAGATTGCTTGGATACCTTTATCCAATGTTTACCTATCCAAATACCCTCTTGAGTGATGACTGATTCATGGGAAGCCAACTGTTTCAACCTCTGCTGAGCTTCTTCAATGGATTCAGCAGTGTAGATATTAGACAACCAATGGTCTAGGGACCAAGCACATGTAACCTTGTCAAGTAATCGATTACCCGAAACCGGCGAACTAGCCGATTCCCCTTGCTCCAGTAAAGTCAAAGAACCTCGTGATAACGATTGAGTGCTCTGCAGTAAGTCATGAACCCGTGGAACACACTGAGCTTCCACATGGTGCCCCAAAACCAATTCGACAGCATACTCCCAACCCGAAACAACTTTGAGCTCTTGCCCTAAACGTTTTGTATGCTCAAGTTGATTGGCTTTCAGCCACTCGATAGCATGACTATCATCATGCCCTAAGGCAGACTCTTGTAAAGAATGAAGAGCGGTGTGGCGTGCCTGGAGTTGTTGCAACTGATGTCGTTCGTCGGAGAGCTCACCTTCTACTTGAGATGTATATTCTCTCTGATTAACAATACTTTGAGAGGTCTTCTTCATCTTTTCTTGCAAGTCATTTAGAGCACTCTCTGCCTGTTGAGCTTTGCGCTCCAAAGGGGCTAAATCACTCTCTGAGCACTGCTTAGACAAGCGAGATTGATCGTCTTTATAGCGCATCGACTGTGTCTGAAGCGTGGATTGTTCACGTTCATAATGCGAAATAGTATTTCTGGCAATCTCTAATTCTTTCGTCGTCTTAGACCACAACTGTGAGCCTTGATCCCATGCAGAGCGCCATGCTTGATACGCTGACTCAGATTGCTCAAGATGAGTGGCATGTGTCTGAACTGACTCCTCCAGTAAAGTTACTTGAGGGGATAAATGAGCAGACTCATCCATCAACTCAGCAACCATAGACTCCTGCTCAGCAACACTGGTATTGAGTTCAGACCAGGTTCTTTCGGCATCTGACGATTCCTTTTGCCATTGCTGGGTTTGCTGTTCTTGATGTTGAATCTTTTGTTCTAACCGAGCAATAGATTCACCCAATCCATAAAACTGTTTTTGAATGACATTATGCTGATCCGAAGCAGCAATTTGTTCTTCTCTTGTCGCAGTGATAGTCGTTTCTATACGCCGTTGCTCTGCAGTCAGCTCATCGATTTGTAACGTATAACCCTCAATCTGCTGATACTTTTCTGATAACTCCCTATTGAAACCGTCCCACTCAACAGATTTAATTTCTGCAGATAGTCGCTGTTGCTGGTTCTGAAACTCTTGATAACGCTTAGCTGCATTTGCTTGTCGTTTCAAGTGACGCATCTGCTTTCCAACTTCTTCACGAACATCATTCAAGCGATCAAGATTGTCCCGGGTGTGACCCATACGATTTTCAGTCTCGCGACGCCTTTCTTTATATTTTGAAATGCCAGCGACTTCCTCTAAATGCGCCCTTAAATCTTCAGGCTTAGCTTCAATCAAGCGCGAAATCATCCCTTGCTCGATAATGGAATAACTCCGTGATCCAAGACCTGTGCCTAGAAACAGATCAAGGATGTCACGCCTACGCCCGACAACACCGTTGATAAAATAGCGAGAAACACCATCACGCTCAACCTCGCGACGAACAGAAATTTCAGAGTACTGGGCATACTCTCCACTTAAGGCTCCTTGTGCTTGATCAAAAATCAGCTCTACCGCCGCTTTACCCACTGGTTTTCGTGATGACGTCCCATTGAAAATCACATCCGACATGGACTGACCACGTAATTGTTTTGCCGATGTCTCACCAACCACCCAGCGAATAGCGTCAACAACATTCGATTTACCACAGCCATTTGGGCCGACGATAGCCGTCATATCACCCTCAATAGTGATAATGGTTGGATCGACGAAAGATTTAAATCCAGTTAACTTAATCGTTCTGAGCTGCATAATTTGATGTCACTGTTTAAGATTTAATTAATGTTATTGATAGATCGCAAACAGTCTACATAATCCTCATCTCTTTGAATAGAATATCGCAGCATTTTCTTGAAAAAATATTAACTTACGCATGAATATGCGTATAAAAAAAACAGCTTAGTAATCACTAAGGCAAACGAGCAAAAGACACCATCAAAAAAGAGCTCTAAGCTCAGAAGAGCCCTAAACTTAAAAAAAACTAACCAACAGCGTTTTGCTTTATTTCATCTTGAATAGACTTAAACGATTTAACCCAAGGGTGTAACTCGCGCAGATTCGACGACATAACAGCAATGGCTTCTTTAGCTGCTTTAGCCGATTGGTAATCACCGTAGATTAGAGTGAACCATGGCTTTCCGTGGAAAGAAGCTTCGTAGATAACTGCATTATTCCCCAGTGAGGCCTGATCAACAAAGCGCTGAATCGCTCGTCTGTCATAGCTACCCATTAACTGAACGGTATAGTTATTTGGTCTTTTAATCATGATATTAGAATTTAGACTTGAATTGATGGATGCAGTCTTCAGACTGGCATTTTGAGAAGGATAAGAAGAAGTTAAGCGAGGGTCTGGCGCTGAGGACGATGCGACAACTGATGCGCTGCTGACAACAGACTGTGGGTGAGAAACTGTGGCATTTTGCGCAGCAATCGAGGCTTCTCCACTTTTCAATAAATGTTGGGCCTGCTGTGCTAAAGGCTCACCCTGACTTGCCGCTCTTTGTATCCAAAGCATGCCGGTTTGCTCATCTTTTATGGTTCCGATACCGTTGTAGTACATGTAGCCTAGCGCGTATTGTGCATCAGGATTTCCAGACAATGCTGCCTGCTGAACGGATTCTAATGAACAATTATACTTTTCGAGATACAAGTTACCCGAACACGCTGACGCAGTCACAGAAGCCGATTGAGCAGATGAAGACGAAGTGGTTTTATTCACACAACCAACCATTAACACAGATGAAAAACCTATAACAACAACACTAGTGATTATTTTTGATGGCATCATACATACTCCAAATTATCTATAAAAAATAATATTTTCAATATACTAACGTGAAAGAAAAACCGTTACCAGGCCATAGAATATTTTAAAAACACAAACATTAAAATCTCTTAATTTATTAACAATATCTGTGGATAACCCTGTGTAGAAATCAACCATAACGATAAAGATTCACCAAAAAATAGACGGTTTGATTAAATTGTCTATTTTTTGATCTTAGCGTTACGCTCGAACAATGAATCCGTTCACGCCAAGAATCCTGACATGTTGAGAACTTAAGTTTGAGTAATGATTAGCGCTTTTGTTTGAAAAAATCTTTTAATAATTGTGAGCATTCGTCTTGCAACACGCCACCTTCATACTGAAGGTCACGCCCCATCCAACGATGATCACAATCCGACAATAAATGCTTGGTCGTACCTAGCCGAGTATCAGACGCTCCAAATACAACTCTAGAGACACGAGCATGAATCATTGCACCTAGGCACATCAGACATGGCTCTAACGTGACATACAAGGTTGTATCTACCAATCGATAATTACCCATTGTCAATGCAGCGCTTCGTAAAGCAACAACTTCTGCGTGGGCAGTAGGGTCCTGCTGCATAATTGGGCGATTAAAACCCCGACCAATCACAGCACCCTCAAGTACCACTACAGCACCAACAGGAACCTCACCGTGTTGCTTGCCTTTATGAGCAAGCTCGAGGGCTTCACTCATAAAGTCCTCATCAGTCATATTCATTATTGACAAAAACCATACTTGATTGACACTTAAATGAACTATATCAAGAAATACATTAAATAATAAGAGACTTTAATCTCGCTCGGCGAAAAATTGAGAACCCTGTTATTTCAGAGAAACCCAGTGCAGTTTCAATTCAGTCTTGATACTATAACGCGGTCAAAAATAACAAAGTCACCTCACTGAAACACTAGGACGCTAACATGACATTACGTAAACTGAGCTCGACCCTGTCTTTATCTTTATTGATAACGAATTTCTGTATCGCTGATTCTGCCACTTTAACGCCTGAACAAGCAACGAGCTATACACTCGGCGTTCAAACTGCACGCTCTTTTCATTCCCATAATATCGAGATTGATCTCGACACGTACATGCAAGGCATGCGAGATATCGCTTCTGATGCACCTCTAAAACTGACAGATGCAAGCATGACTCAAAACTTGATGGACCTTCAGAAAAATCAAGCACAGCAGTTATCCAAACAACGTGCAGCAAGCGCTGAAAAAAATCAAAAAGCCGGAGAGGCCTTCCTCGAAGCAAACAAAACAAAACCGGGCATCCAAACATTCGATAGTGGGATACAGTACAAAATCATCGTCAAGGGTAATGGAGAAAAACCCAGTCCCACAGACACAATCACCGTTAACTACGAAGGAAGGCTGATTGATGGAACCATCTTTGACAGCTCTTACAAACGAGGACAACCTGCTACGTTTCCTTTGAATCAGGTCATCAAAGGCTGGCAAGAAGCACTCACACAGATGCCCACTGGGTCCACCTGGGAGATATTCATTCCCTCAGATCTCGCTTACGGCGATCGTGGTACTCCAGATGGCTCCATACCCGCTAAGTCTACTTTAGTCTTCAAAGTGGAATTGATTAAAATTGACAAATAGCAACACAACTGGGCCGATATATTTTTTCAAAAGTAATAGTCAGTCATCGTCTTTTAAGACACAGAAGCTTTTGGAAAAAGCACAGGCTCTTCATCCAAAAATAAGAACACTGACAGTGAGTTGTTACTACCTAGTGACCACTCACTGCGCTATCAGTGAGAACAGCCAAGGCAAAATTGCTGAATGGTTAGGTGCATCGGTTACCAATCACCCACCTTCCAGCAACAAGACGCATATTTTCTGGTACGTTTTACCAAGACCTGGAACCCTATCACCGTGGTCGTCAAAAGCGATGGATATTGCAGCGCAGTGTCAGCTGAGTGACTTAAAGCACATAGAACTTATCACTGGCTATAAGCTTAACGCAATCACAGATACCCCTCCTCACGCGACACATGAAGCCATACAATCAATTTTTTATGATCCCCTCATAGAGACACTAACGTTAGAACCTCTTAAGGTCGACACAACCCAAGAAATTACCGATGAAAACATTAAAGAACATGAAGTTAGCAGAATCATCTAATTCTTCACTAGAATTATTAAATGAAACCCTTGGCCTGAATCTTTCCGTTAACGAGATAGATCATCTCTCTAATGCATATAACACCATGGATCAATCTCCGACTGTGACAGAGCTCATGATGTTTTCACAAGTTAACTCTGAACACTGTCGACATAAAATTTTTAACGCACAATGGCACATTGACGACCGAAAGCAATCTCATACCTTGTTTCAGATGATCAAAAACACCATGTTAACGCATCCCAATCAAGTCATAGTTGCCTACGACGATAACGCCGCTGTGCTCACCGGACATCAACAATCACAATGGCTCATGATAGACCCGTACGAACATCATTATTTTTACCAGACAGAACCCTGTCATATTGTTTTCAAAGTTGAGACGCACAACCACCCTACCGCTATTTCGCCGCACCCGGGCGCAGGCACCGGCTGCGGCGGCGAGATAAGAGATGAGGCAGCAACAGGTCGAGGGGCGCAGGCTAAGGCCGGCCTTTGTGGATTTGCAACCGGACACTTACACCTACCTCAACAGCCGCAACCCTGGGAAACGAACACACCCAAACCTCCGCATTTAGCAAGTGCATTGAATATCATGCTGGAGGGTCCGATTGGAGCGGCTGCCTACAACAACGAGTTTGGTCGCCCCAATCTCACTGGATTTTTTAGAACCCTCGAGACTCCGGTGACAGGAGAAGTTGGCGACTTTATCAGAAGCTACTACAAGCCCATCATGCTGGCAGGTGGAATCGGTAATATTAGAGAGTCTCAAATACACAAACATAACGTCATACCTGGGACTCATCTAATTGTCTTAGGCGGACCTGCTATGCGTATTGGAATCGGAGGAGGGTCTGCTTCTTCCCGCAGCACACAAGAACACCAAGCTGAACTGGATTTTGCTTCAGTTCAACGAGCTAACCCTCAAATGCAACGCAAAGCTCAGGAAGTCATTAACGCATGTTGGCGTCTTGGAGAAAATAACCCCATCGTGAGCATTCATGATGTGGGTGCAGGAGGCTTATGCAATGCTTTTCCAGAACTTGTTCATGCGGATCAACTGGGCGCAACGTTTAACCTAGGCGCCATCCCTTGCGCTCAATTTGACTTATCACCGATGGAGATTTGGTGCAATGAAGCCCAAGAGCGTTACGTACTAGCTATTGCTGCTGAACACCTGGAATCTTTCGATACTATCTGTCAACGTGAGCAATGCCCTTATGCAGTTGTTGGTACAACTACTAAACAACCACAATTGATTTTACAAGATAAAGAAGATCCCAGTCAGACATCGGTTAATTTGCCAATGTCGGTATTATTTGAAGACATGCCAGCCTTAGAATGCAACTTGCAGAGGGCCTCTGTAGAGCAATTACCGTTTGACTTGAGTCTCGTTTCGTTACAAGAGGCTATTAAACGTGTTCTTCAATTTCCGTGCGTGGGTGATAAAAGCTTCCTGATTACGATTGGGGATAGAAGTGTCGGTGGCCTAGTAGCAAGAGATCAAATGGTAGGACCATGGCAAGTGCCTGTTGCCGATGTTGCAGTCACACACAGCGATTTCATACACAACAGCGGTGAGGCTTTTGCCATGGGCGAACGCACGCCAATAGGACTATTACATCCGGCTGCCTCTGCTCGTATGGCGATTGGCGAAGCTATCACCAACCTCATGGCGGCACCTGTCAATAGCCTTTCAGATATTTCACTGTCTGCCAACTGGATGGCGGCCTGTGATTTTAGCACTGATGCCATCAGCCTATATGATGCCGTTCAAGCCGTAGGAATCGAACTGTGCCCTGCCCTAGGTATCAACATCCCAGTAGGAAAAGATTCACTGTCCATGAAAGTTGAGTGGCAAGATGGCAATAAAAAACATACTGTTGCCTCACCCGTATCGTTAATCATCAGTGCAGCTGCACCCATCAGTGACGTCACTCAAACACTCACTCCACAATTACACCCCGGGTCTGACACACAGTTAGTATTTATTGATCTGAGTAATGGTAACCAATGTATGGGCGGCTCCGTATTAGCCCAAGTATATCAGTCACTGGGGCAACGCCCAGCAGACATAGACACACCAGAAACAATCAAACGAGGATTTTCAGCCATCAAGGAACTGAAAGAAAAAGCATTGATTGATGCATATCACGATCGCTCAGATGGTGGTTTAATGGTGACACTCTGTGAGATGGCATTTGCTTCACGTTGCGGACTCAAGATAGATATCAGCGAGCTTGGTGAAAACTCGATTACCTCGCTATTTAACGAGGAGCTCGGTGTAGTCGTTGAAGTTCGTCAAGAAAATATCATTCGTGCTCAAGCCATCCTAAAAAACCATCGATTACTTGAAAATACTTATATTATTGGCCAACCCACCAACACCGAGCAGGTGAGCATTACTCACCACCAGCAAGAGATAATCAATGAGTCACGCACTACCCTGCACCGTTTATGGTCATCAACGTCTTTCCACATGCAAGGACTTCGGGATAATCCTACCTGTGCTCAGCAAGCTTATGACAATATACTCAACGAAAAAGACCCTGGACTGAATAGCACATTGACGTTTAATCACCAAGAAGATATCTGTGCTCCATACATACAGCTGACAAAACCAGTCATAGCGATTCTGCGAGAGCAAGGGACCAACGGGCATGTAGAAATGTCTGCCGCTTTTATGAAAACCGGCTTTCATTGTATCGATGTCCACATGTCTGACCTTGTCAATAACAGAGTTGACATCAACAACTTTCAAGGACTCATTGCCTGTGGCGGGTTTTCATTTGGTGATGTTTTAGGGGCTGGTAGAGGATGGGCTGAATCCATTCTATGTAACCCTAGGCTTGTCGAGGGATTTCAGCGATTTTTTAATAATCAAAATACCTTTACACTAGGGGTGTGTAATGGCTGTCAGATGTTAGCCTATTTGACAGATATTATTCCCGGTAGTGAGCATTTCCCACTTTGGAAGGGTAATGAATCTGAGCAATTTGAAGCACGACTGTGCCTGGTCGAGATCCCCAAATCACCATCCGTTGTTTTACAAGGAATGGCAGGAAGTATCATCCCTATTGTCGTCTCACACGCAGAGGGACAAGCTACCTTCAATAATTCAAATGATCTCAGTTCTCTTTACCAGCAACAACAAACCTGTTTACACTACGTAGACCACCTACATCAACGAACACACCGCTATCCATTTAATCCCAATGGTAGCTCAGAGGGACTAGCGGGAGTGACCTCAAAAGATGGTCGTGTAACACTTATGATGCCACATCCAGAGCGTGTTTTTCGCACCTCTCAATTTTCGTGGTCACCAGACGATTGGGGAGAGACATCACCCTGGTTGAGGCTCTTTCGCAATGCAAGGGCATGGTTAAAATAATCATCACTACATAGGAGAAAATTATGATTCGCTTAGAAACATCAATGGGCAACATTGATATCTAACTGGACCACACCAATACACCTAACACTGCAAAAAACTTTTTGCGTT
>DCQA01000046.1:0-1572 GCA_002323325.1 Coxiellaceae bacterium UBA1530
TGTAACCCTGAAACAGTATCAACTGATTTTGATATTTCAGACCGCCTGTATTTTGAGTCGCTAACATTAGAGGATATTCTTGAAATCATACAGGTCGAACAACCCAAAGGAGTGATCGTTCAGTATGGAGGACAAACGCCGCTTAAGTTAGCTAATGCACTCAGTGAGTTGGGTGTGCCAATTATTGGGACTTCTCCTGATGCGATTGATCGCGCAGAAGATCGTGAGCGCTTTCAACAATTACTGGACAAGATTGGATTGCAACAGCCAGCAAATGGTATTGTTCGCAGTGTTGAAGAGGGCTTACGTCTCTCAAAAGTGTTGGCTTATCCGTTAGTGGTTAGACCCTCTTATGTGCTAGGCGGACGAGATATGCGTATCATCTATCAGCAACGTGAGTTAGTCGGTTACCTTAAACAGACGAATGAAATTTCCATAGATCAACCATTGTTACTGGATCAATTTTTGGATGATGCGATAGAAGTTGATATTGATGCGGTGTGCGATGGTCAGTCAATCTTGATGGGCGGTATTTTGGAGCATATAGAGCAAGCAGGCGTGCATTCGGGTGATTCAACTTGTGTGCTGCCGCCGCACAGTTTGACTCTAGAGCAACAACAATCATTGTGTACTCAGGTTAAGTCTATCGCTTTAGAATTGAGTGTGGTCGGACTGATTAATATCCAGTTTGCCCTAAAAGATAATCAGATCTATGTCTTAGAGGTCAACCCTAGAGCGTCACGCACGGTTCCATTTATTGCAAAGGCTACCGGTGTCTCATTAGCAAAGATTGCTGCTCGCTGTATGGCAGGCCAATCATTAGAGGACCAAGGCGTCTCTGCCGTGAAGTTATCGGCTTATTATGCGGTGAAAAAGCCGGTTTTTCCTTTTGCTAAGTTTCCGCTGGCTGATCCTATTCTAGGACCTGAAATGCGCTCGACAGGGGAGGTTATGGGTGTTGGCCTGTGTCATGGAGAAGCTTTTGCGCAAGCACAGTTAGCCAGCGGGCAATGTCTTCCAAAACCAGGGGTTGCTTTTCTAAGTGTGCGAGATAACGACAAGTCGAAACTCAAGACACTAGCCTGCTCTTTGATAGAGCATGGGTTCGAATTAATAGCAACACGTGGCACCGCTGCTGCATTGCAGTTAGACAGTATTCCCTGTGGTATTATCAACAAAGTTGATGAAGGTCGTCCTCATATTGTCGACAAAATAAAAAACCAAGAAGTTCAGTTCATTGTCAACACGACCGAAGGACAGCAAGCAGTCAATGACTCAGCGGCGATCCGCAGTAGTGCTATTCAATATGATGTCTGTTACACTACAACACTTGCTGGCGGTATGGCGGCTTGTAAGGCTCTGCAACAAGGCCCCTCATCAGCAGTTCGTTCATTACAAGATTTACACTCACTATGCTAATTATTACGAGGTGCGCATGCAAACCACACCCATTACGCCCATGGGGGCGGATAAGCTCAATCAAGAATTAAAGACTTTAAAAACCGTAGACAGACCGCGTGTCATCAATGCCATTTCTGAGGCGCGTTCACATGGTGATCTTAAAGAAAATGC
>DCQA01000046.1:1886-27816 GCA_002323325.1 Coxiellaceae bacterium UBA1530
AAAGAAAATGCTGAATATCATGCGGCTAGAGAGCAACAAGGCTTAATCGAAGCTCGTATTCGATATTTAGAAGGTAAATTATCGAATTGTCAGATTATTGACGTTACAGAGTTACCTGCCAGTGATCGGGTTGTCTTCGGTGCAACTGTCACGGTGTATCATGTTGAAGAAGAGCGTGAAATCACCTATCGTATTGTTGGTGAAGATGAATCAGATTTAAAAGATAATAAAATTTCTATTACCTCACCCATTGCTCGAGCACTTATTGGTCGTTCTACAGATGATGAGGTTGCTGTGCAAACTCCATCTGGAGAGGTGCAATATGAAATTGTTAATGTGCAGTACATATAGTTAACGTGCAGGGTTTTCATTAGACAATATTCACAGACAAAACAGATGAGGTATTTCAATGACCAGTCAGGATAATGCTCAAGAATTAAATGGAATTATTATTGTTGTTGCGAGTATTGCCGCTGTGTGTGGTGTCTTATTTGGCTTTGATACGGGTGTTATATCTGGCGCTATTCTTTATTTAGATCATCAGTGGGATTTTACGGCTTTAATGAATGGGTTGCTGGTTTCGTCAGTATTATTTGGCGCATTCGTTGGTGCATTAGCTGGTGGGGTTGTCGCTGACCGCTTCGGACGTCGTAATGTCTTGTTAGTGACCTCGTTAATTTTTCTATTTGCTACCGGTATTTCAGCACTGGCTGCCAATTATGTGACGTTGCTTGCTTCACGACTGTTTGTTGGGTTTGCCATTGGTATCGCAGCCTTTGTTGCACCAGTGTATATCTCTGAGATCGCACCCGCATCGCACCGAGGGAAGTTAGTATCACTGAATCAATTAGCAGTAACAATTGGAATCCTACTCGCTTTTTTAGTCGATGTGATGTGCTCTAAATGGTTTAGTGATACAACAGCATGGCGTTGGATGTTTGCAGCTGGCATTATTCCCGCTTTGGTATTATTCATAGGGCTATTATTTCTTCCAAAAAGCCCACGTTGGTTGCTACTGAAAGGCTATGAATCTGAAGCGATGGATAAATTACGCTGGTTACGGCGTCAGCAGAATGTCCAGAAAGAATTAGATGTGATGCGAGTTAATTTAGTCGATGGTGGTTCATGGCGTGATATGTGGCAGTCATGGCTTCGTCCAGCGTTTATTATTGGTTTTGGTCTAGGTTTTTTTCAGCAATTCACTGGGATTAATACAATCATTTATTATGCGCCCACTATTTTTCAGATGGCAGGTCAGCACTCGAACACAGCTGCCTTGTTGTCGACGGTGGGTGTTGGTGTGGTAAATGTATTATTTACGATTATCGCATTACCATTGATTGATCGCTTGGGCCGACGACCCCTACTCTTTGTTGGTTTGACACTGATGGTCGTGAGTTTGTTGGCACTAGCAGCTGCTTTTCGTTTGGGAGAAGGTGTTACATGGCTTCCAGCAATCGCTTTATTAGGCATGTTATTTTTCATTGTGGGTTTTGCTATCAGCTTAGGGCCAATCATGTGGTTGATGTTCGCCGAAATTTTTCCTTTATCTATTCGAGCTAGGGCTGCTAGTTTAGCTGCTGCAGTGAGTTGGTTATTCAATGGGATCGTATCAGGATCTTTTAAGGCTCTTGTGGCCTACTTGGGTGTTTCTAACACCTTTGTGCTGTATGGCTTAGTCGGTTTGTTAGGTCTTGTCTTTGTGTTTTATTGTGTGCCTGAGACCAAAGGTGTTGATCTAGAGGTCATTGAGTCTAATTTACGTAAAGGGCGTTCAGGTAGACATCTCACTGATTGATGATGATTGGATTAAACCCTACTCAGGCAAGCAATTCCAGTGCAGCTCAGTATGTACATTATTCAGTGCGAGTATCATGAGCTTGCAAAATCTACTTCTAAATATCTTTTTCTCTAGTCTGATAGATTTTAAACGCGGATGACCAAAGAATGAGTTTATGATTTTTTTATTCGTTTTTGAGTCTGAATATTTTTTGGATTTTTCCAGTATAAATAGTCACAGCCTAGATCGCTTTCGTTAATTAATTATCACGATTCCTATAAAAAAGAAACTACGCATCACCCTGAATCTTCAGTGAATATAAATAAAGGATAAAAAATCTAATGTATTGGTTTATCCAAACTATTAACTATAAATACGACATCGCAACCTCGAATTTAAATACCAGTCATTTTTTGGTCTATAATGTATTGTGAATATTAAAAATGGATAACGTTGATGAAAAAGATATTAACCACGTTAGTGTCACTAGGTCTAATTTTTTCAGTTGCGATCACCAGTGCGAAAGTCCAACCAACACTCATTCAAATGTTCACAGCAGCTGAGAAGTGTAAGTGTATGAGTAATTGTGTCGAACCAGTTCTGAAACGTACTCAGGCGTGTAATCAATATCAGGTATGTCTTCACTCCTATAAAACAGAGCATCACCGTAAGGATATACAAAACGCAATGGTGCTCTGCTGTAATACCCGATGCGTGACTAGAGTATATAAGAAAATGGGTGATGAGTTAGGCGTAAGTATTTTTAAAGGCAAAGAATCGCCAGGCACTGATGATGATAGCTGATGTAGCACTTACAAGTGCTATTATTAGGCCCATGGTAATGTAAGGATGTGAAAATTGACCGTCAACCTAGTCTGACAGGCACTGCATTCCTTGTACAGCTTTATTATAAATGGGGCTAAACTTTTCAAATTTTTTGTTAATATCACTACCCATACTCAGGGGCGTATTTGCTATGTCGATCATATCACTGATGAAGATCGCGTGCTGGAATAGTGAGATCAGCAATGTTCGGTAAGTATATATATTGATTGTAAAATACTCTTTCGTGGTGCATGAGGAAATCTGCAACGGTCTGTTTCGATAAAGGTTGATAATGCGAGGATTGTTTTTTGAGAGTTACCTCTGTTTGATATCGGTTGTTAATCACGTTATCAAAGTGATCCACGGATAAATAAATTAAGTGATCAATAAGGTCAAAGCTTGTTTGTAGGTCATGGAGAGACTGGTTGACATGGTTTCTCCAAATGAGCTCAGGGTCTTGTTCGGTCTCAAGCGTATTGATTGGTTCGAGTAATTCGTTTTCAGTTTGAGGTTGAGCTTTCAGACAAAATCCTTCAAAGAGTATGACGTCAACAGGCAGTTGAACAGTTTTCCATTGATCTTTAGGGAGTTGGTCATCAACCACTTTAGAAAATTGAGGTACTAGAGTGGATGGTGTACTGGCTTGTTTGAGCGACGAGAGTGTATTGAATAATAGCGCGGCATCGATAGTACCTGCACTGCGTGTTTTTAGTAGAGGGTGGATAGTATTAGCTAAATGCTCTCTTTTTGATTGTGCAAGATAGAAGTCATCGATAGAAACGTTAATACTGTTAATGCCATGGTGCTCGAGTAGCAATGCTAAAAGGTAGGCTAATGTAGATTTTCCAGAGCCATTACTACCTGCTATACCTATAATAATCGACTTCTTGTTTTTGGACCATCTCAGTGCGTATTGTAATAGAGTCGAGTAAATCGTAACGGCCTTTTTGGAGAGGGTTGAGTCAATATGAAGAGATTGAAAACCCTGCTCAATGATATGACGTTCGTCTGATGATAACATCGCCTCTCCTTGGTTCTCTGATGATTAACCTGGAGGCCACTGCATGATTCGACCACCCAGCAAATGGACATGGAGATGAAACACGCTTTGCCCGGCTTTTGCGCCATTGTTAATTACGAGACGATAGGCGTCTTCTATACCTTGATCTTTAGCAATGTTATTGGCAACTAACACTAGATGTCCCAAGAGTGATTCGTGCTCTTCTTTCGCTTGATTCAGTTGTGTAATAGGGTGTTTGGGGATCACTAAAACATGAATAGGCGCTTGTGGTTGTATATCGCGAAAAGCTAAGCAGCGTCCATCCTCATAGACGATATCTGCCGATATGTTTTTATCTATAATGCCTTGGAAAATCGTATCTGTCATAGTAGCTCTCGTTGTGGGTTACAGTGTAGTAATGCGATCACGTTGATGGCTTAATCGTTCAATCGCTTCTGCAGCTTGTTGTAATTTGTCCCTCTCTTTATTTACGACATGCTCAGGTGCTTTTTTAGCATAATTCGGATTGTTAAGTCTTTGCTCGGATTGAGTGCGTTCTTTCTCCAGTTTTTCAATCGCTTTATTTAATCGTTGTAATTCCGCATCTTTGTCGATGATACCAGCGAGTGGTAAGTGAATTTCGAGTTGGTCCATGATGGCGGTTGCACTTGGCGGTGGTGTTGCTTCACTCTCTAGCCAGTCGAGTGATTCTAAACGCGCTAGTGATTGGATGAGTGTCTTAAAGTTGTCACTATGGGATCGATCATCGGTGTTTCCGTGATGAAGAAGAGCTTCGATGCGTTGACCAGGTGGTACATGCATTTCACTGCGAATATTACGAATCTGTCCTATGAGTGTTTTTAGCCATTCAACGGATTGTTCTGCTTGCGGATCTTCTTGTTCTTGTGAGCTCGCAGGGTAGGCGGCCATCATGATGGAAGGCTCTTGAATATTAAGAGGCTGCTTAATGCTTTGCCATATTTCTTCGGTGATGAATGGCATAATTGGGTGCATCAGGCGTAACGCAGTTTCTAATGTAGAGAGTAAGGTATACCGAGTCATGGCTGACGCATCGTCCGATGTTGTGGCATCATTCAGTTGGCATTTCGCTATTTCGAGGTACCAGTCGCAATAATCATTCCAGATGAATTCATAGAGAGCTTGTGCCGCTAAATCAAAACGGTATTGATCTAATGTTTGGTTGACTTTTTCAATGGTATGGTTGAGGCGAGAGGTGATCCATCGGTCGGTGATAGAGGGGTTTTGCGTATTGCGAATGGGTTGATCTTCGATGTTCATAAGTACAAAACGCGCAGCATTCCATAATTTATTACAGAAGTTTCTGTATCCATCAATGCGCCCTAGATCAAAGCGAATATCACGCCCTGTGGAGGCTAGTGCGCAAAAGGTAAAGCGCAAGGCATCTGTGCCATGTTCTTTGATGCCTTCAGGAAATTCTTTCGGGGTGTTTTTAACGACTTGTTCTTTAAGATGGGGTTGGATGATGCTTTTGGTTCGTTTTTGGATTAAGTCTTCGAGTTGAATACCATCAATGAGGTCGATGGGATCGATGATGTTGCCTTTTGATTTTGACATCTTTTGACCTTGCCCATCGCGAATTAATCCGTGGATATAGACTTCGCGAAATGGTACATCGCCAACCAGTTTAAGACCCATCATGACCATTCTCGCTACCCAAAAGAAAATAATATCAAATCCTGTGACAAGCACTTGGCTGGGGTAAAACGTTTTTAGGGCATCGGTATTCTCTGGCCATCCTAAACTAGAGAATGGCCATAATGCCGCTGTGAACCAGGTATCCAGAATGTCTTCGTCTTGTGATAGTGGCACGGAGTCTGTGAGTTGATAGCGTTTGCGAACATCGGCTTCATCGTGCCCTACGTACGGAGTGCCTTTATCGTCATACCAAACTGGGATGCGATGTCCCCACCACAGTTGTCGGCTGATGCACCAGTCTTGGATATTCTCAAGCCACTGTAAGTAGGTTTTATTCCAGTTCTCTGGTACAAAACGTAGATCACCGTTTTTGACAGCGTCAATGGCAGGCTTGGCTAATGACTCCATTTTGATGAACCATTGATCTGTGAGTAGTGGTTCAATGATCACGCCACTGCGATCACCCATAGGGACCTGCAGTGTGTGAGGGTCTGTTTTGACCAGTAAGTTTTGTTCAGTTAGGTCTTGAATGATTTGTTGGCGTGCAATGAAGCGATCCATTCCTTGGTAGGCTGAGGGTACGTTGTCATTTAAACAGGCAGATTCGTCCATGATATTGAGTAATGCTAATTCATGGCGTTGGCCCATGGCATAGTCATTAAAGTCATGAGCGGGTGTGATTTTTACACAGCCGGTGCCGAACTCGCGATCAACCTCGTCGTCAGCAATAATGGGGATCTGGCGATCGGTGAGAGGTAATTGTACCATTTCACCAATCAGTTGACGGTAACGGTCATCTTCAGGGTGTACAGCAATCGCCATATCCCCAAGCATGGTTTCTGGGCGAGTGGTGGCGATGGTGACGAACGTATCGGGTTTGTTTGCTAATGGATATCGAATATGCCAAAGCGAGCCTTGTTGTTCTTCGTTAAGCACTTCTAGGTCAGAGACGGCCGTTTGCAGTACTGGGTCCCAGTTTACTAAGCGTTTTCCACGATAAATGAGCCCTTCTTCAAAGAGTTTAATAAAGGCTTCTGATGTGGCATGACTGACTTGAGGGCCCATACTGAATTGAGCGCGCTCCCAATCTAATGAAGCGCCGAGTCGGTGCATTTGTTGAGTGATAGAGCCACCGGATTGCTCGCGCCACTCCCAGGCTTTCTCTAAAAAAGCTTCTCGGCCAAGGTCATGTCGAGTTTGATTATTTTTTGCGAGCTCTCGTTCCACCACCATTTGCGTGGCAATACCCGCATGATCGGTACCTGGTTGCCACAATGTATTGTAACCCTGCATGCGCTGTCGCCGGATCAGTGTATCCATCAGGCTGAGCTGGAAGCCGTGACCCATATGTAAGGTTCCCGTGACATTGGGAGGTGGAAGCATAATAGCGTATGACGTGCCTTTATTGCTGGGCTTGTATAAATTCTGGGATTCCCAGTAAGCGTTCCAGCGTTGTTCGATATCGTTAGGTTGGTAAGTTTTTTCCATGATTGAGAGCCATTGTGACAGAATTAACAAGCGGCACATTGTTTCACAAAGGCTGGTGTTTGTCAGCCTTTGCGACCCATGTGAATAACGGGTAAGATAGCCTAAATTTTTATCGTCTTTTACCAGTCTTTTCGGGTCAATTTGTGATCATTTATCGATACATCGTCAAAGAGTTGTTCATTACCTTACTGGCATTGACATCGGTCATTGTTGCGATTTTTATCATTAATCAATTTGTGCACTACATTGCTCACGTTGCAGAGGGGCAGTACAGTATGATCTCATTACTGCAGCTCATGGCAGTCATGGTGCCATTGATTGCTGGGTATTTGATTCCTTTAGGCTTGTATTTGAGCATTATCCTCGTTTTTGGCCGGTGGTATGTTAACCAAGAAATGGTGGTGATGCAGGCTTGTGGTTTGGGATTTGGTGAGTTATTACGCAAGGTATTGAGTTTTTCGATGCTTGTTGCTTTATTTGTCGGTTACTTGACGCTCGTAGTTGATCCAATGGTGCAACGTTTAAACAATAAAGTGCTCATTGATATTGCTGAGCAAAGCATTGTTTCGCGTATTTTACCACAAGTATTTACGCCTTTAGGTGCCGGGCAAACATTCTATTCCTCAATGGTTTCGCGTGATCACACGCAGCTACACGATGTTTTTTTGGCTGAAAAGCAAGCGGATGGTGGTTGGCGCATCACAACGGCGGAGAGGGCTCACGAAGAGGGAAATACGCAGTGGCCGGGCCGATATCTGATTTTAAGGTCCGGTGGGCAATTGAGTCTTAGTGCTAAAGGCGACACTTACGAGTATGGTCAATTTGATCGATACGGTGTTCGTATCGACGTGCCTTACAAAAAGATCAGCACGTGGCCTGAGGACGCAGAAACCAGTCAGTTATGGCCTAAGTATCATCAAGATCCTAAAGTAGCTGCTGAGTTACAATGGCGACTTAGCATCCCTTTGTCGGTAATTTTATTGGCGTTACTCGCTGTTCCTCTCAGCCATATACGACCAAGACAGGGCCAATATGGTCGAATTTTCCCCGCAATCTCTATCTACTTAGTTTATGCTAATTTTTTATGGATTGGACGAAGCTGGATAAGTGATGGAAAAATGAGTCCAGAAGTTGGATTGTGGTGGGTTCATGGTCTATTACTGCTCTTTATTATCGCGGTTTATTGTCATCGTTGGGGTGTCAAGAATATTCGTGGCTTGATAGGCCGCACGAGGCGCCCATGAGAATTATTTCAGGTTATATTCGTCGATCAGTCATTCAGTCAGTTTTGTTATGTTTTCTAACCTTGTCAGGAGTGCAATGTTTTATCAAATTAATTGATATATCCGGTGATATAGGGAAGGGGTCACTCACTCTCTGGACTGGAATGTTGTACGTTTTGATGCGATTGCCTGCTGATTTATACCAGATGTTTCCTATGGTGGGTTTTGTTGGGTGTTTGTTAGGATTGGGTCGTTTGTCGTCCAACAGTGAGTTGATTATTATTAGATCTTCAGGTGTATCTATAGCTCGTATTGCTCTCAGTGTCGTGTCTGCAGCAAGTATTCTGATCGTATTTATAACTTTCATGGGAGAGGTGATTGCGCCGCCATTGACTGAGGCTGCGCAGTATCTAAAACACCCTGAACAGCGTAATAGTGCCCTTCGTTTACAAGATGTGTGGTTGCATCAAGGAAATACTTTTTTATCGGTCGGTCATGTAAAAGCAAAACATTATGTGCAAGATCTTCGTTTGTTCGATTTTGATGATAATCACCATATGACACAATTCTTGAAGGCCAGTGAGGCTCATAAAACTGAGTCTGGCTGGGTCTTGAAGGATGTTGATGTGTTGAAGATTAATGCTGTGCCGTCTCGATTGCACTTTGCATCATATCCGTTAAACATGACCATCCAGCCCGATATGTTGGTAAAGAAAAAAATTGATTTGCGAAATGAATCAGCATTCTACTTATGGGATAAATTTCACTATCTAAAGAAGGTGGGTTTAGATCAGGGGCAAACAACCTTTGTTTTATGGCAGCATCTCATGCAGCCATTTACTACCATTGTCATGATTTGTTTAGGTGTTCCATTCACATTGGGATCGTTGAGAGATTCCTCAGGAAGTACGCGCTCAGTGATCGGAGTTCTAGTGGGGTTTGGTTTTTATATGTTAAATGAGTTTTTGGGCCCAATGGCGTTCATTTATCATGTTCCAGCAGTATTGGCGGCAACATTGCCGTCATTGTTATTTTTGTTTTGTTACATGATGATGTTACGTCGAATTGATTAGTGTTCTCTGATTCCTAAAGGAAAAATATTATGAGTGAGCTTAATTCTGAAGCTACTAAGCGATGTGCATTTGCAATTATTTCACATCCAGATGCAGGTAAAACGACAGTCACAGAAAAGCTATTGCTCTTTGGTGGTGCCATTAGTTTAGCTGGCTCTGTTAAGGGGCGTAAGGCAAGTCGTCATGCTACATCAGACTGGATGGAGCTGGAAAAGCAACGTGGTATTTCTGTGACAACATCAGTGATGCAGTTTATCTATAAAGATCGTGTTGTTAATCTATTGGATACTCCTGGGCATGCTG
The DNA here is from genome assembly GCA_002323325.1 of Coxiellaceae bacterium UBA1530. Taxonomy (GTDB): domain Bacteria; phylum Pseudomonadota; class Gammaproteobacteria; order Coxiellales; family Coxiellaceae; genus UBA9148. The sequence continues at coordinate 11,256 of DCQA01000046.1, forward strand.
ACTTTTCCGAGGATACATACAGGACATTAACAGCTGTTGATTCAGCTTTAATGGTGATTGATGCAGCAAAGGGAGTCGAAGAGCGAACAATCAAATTGATTGACGTCTGTCGTCTACGCACAACGCCAATTATGACGTTCATTAATAAGATGGATCGTGACACTAAAGAGCCAATGGATGTATTAGATGAGATTGAGTCGGTATTGAAGATTCAATGTGTTCCAATGACTTGGCCGATTGGAATGGGCAAATCGTTTAAAGGTATTTATCACCTATTAGAGGATAAAGTCTACTTATACGAGGCTGGTAATCGCGCTCAGGTGGGTGATGTTGAAATTATCGATGGGTTAGCGAATCCCAAGCTTGAGGTTTTGTTGGGAGCTTTGGTTGATCAGCTCAGAGAAGAGGTGGAGCTCATACAGGGTGCGATGCCAGAGTTTGATCGCCAAAGCTACTTAGATGGTAAGCAAACGCCTGTTTATTTTGGTTCAGCGATTAATAACTTTGGTGTGCGCGAGTTATTAGATGCGTTTGTGACATATGCTCCGCCGCCACAACCCAGGAAAACGACAAAGGCCTTGGTTGGCCCTGAGCATAGTAAGTTTAGTGGATTTGTTTTTAAGGTGCAGGCCAATATGGATCCTGCTCATCGCGATCGTATTGCTTTTTTACGTATTACATCCGGTCAGTATAAAAAAGGTATGAAGATGCACCATGTGCGTTTGAAGAAATCCATGGCAATTCATAACGCGCATACATTTATGGCCGGTGAGCGAGAACACGCTGAGGAAGCATGGCCGGGTGATATTATTGGTTTGTATAGTCACGGGGCTATACGAATCGGCGATACTTTTACTATCGGCGAGGATTTTAAATTCACAGGCATACCTAATTTTGCTCCAGAATTATTTCGCTTAGTGCGACTAAAGGATCCGTTGCGCCAAAAAGCTTTGTTAAAAGGTCTTATGCAATTATCGGAAGAGGGAGCAACTCAAATTTTCAGGCCACTAATCAGTAACGAGTTAATTGTCGGTGCTGTGGGTGTTCTTCAGTTCGATGTTGTGGCGTATCGCCTGGAGAATGAGTACAACGTTCGCTGTATTTACGAACCTGTAAACACGGTTACTGCGCGCTGGATTACTAGTGCTGATGCAAAGCAGTTAGAAGCTTTCAAGCAAGCCCAGCAGCGCTATTTAGCCCTAGACGCCGGTGATCACTTAACGTATCTAGCGCCGACAAGAGTGAGTTTAGATTTAGCCATTGAGCAATGGCCTGATATTCAATTTTGCGCTACGAGAGAGTATTAATTTCCTTATTTGTTGATTAATCCTTTTGCGATCGCTGTGAGCTCGACTTTGTTATTGATGTAAATTTTTTTCTTTTGAATAGAAAGAATGTTTTTACTTTGTAATTGATGTAACAGGCGACTAACGGTTGCTGGTGCGAGCCTTAGGTAGTTTGCAATGTCTTGGTGTGTCATTAATAGTTTGCACATGTCATAAGCGAAGCCAAGTCGTTTGTAATGTTTTACTAATTGTAAAATGAATTCAGCAATGCGCTGCTCTGCTGTGGTTCTTAGTTGCTTTCGATTATCATTTCGTATGCGTAAGTTAACGAGTGTAAAGAACTGATCGAGGATAAGCGGGTTTTTGCTTAGTAGAGATTTAAGTTGTTGTATTGGGATTTCACAGACACTTGAGAAGTCCAGTGCTATGACAGAGAATGCAGTTTGCTTTTTGTCGATACCCTCCCAGCCAAAGAGCTCTGGGGGGAAGTGAAAATCCATGATGTATTCTTCACCATCTTCTTTGTCAAAGTAACTTTTTAGCATCCCAGATCGGATTAGGAATACTGAGTCAGTCAGTGTTCCTTGCCGACATAGATGTTCGCCTGGTTCTAAACTGCGTGCGTGAAAAGTGAGGTACTTGGCAATTTTTATAGAGTCACTTTTTAGTTGAGCGGGTAAGCAGTAGGGTGCCATCTTGCACTGCGAGCAATGGTTAGTTTGTGGTTTCACTGGTTGAGTGAGCGTCCCTTCCACTTAGTCTCTCCTTGATTAACTGGGCCTTGATTATCGAATTAAATTACCTCTCCTCCTTTGATCACATTGTAATCACATGTGTCAGCTGTTCCTATGAAATTTAAGCCTCTAATTTTTTCTTAAGTTTATATTTTTTATCTTAACGAGTGATTGATTCTTTTGGTGTGCTGTATCACCAATTTAAGACTATTGGTTGGATAGTAGGAGTGTTACATACAGACAAGATGGATAAGATTTTATGTCGAGTATATTTGATTGAGGTGTGCACTCATGATGGTTGGGCGTCTGATGAATCAGATGAGTTATTTTTTTTGATCGGCGTGCTTTTTTCGCCATCATGAGTGATATTGTTTTCGCTCCAAGGGAGGTCGCGATATTGTGAATTTTGTGAGAGTTGAAAGAATGGATATTTGATGATGTCAAAAAAAGGTGAGTAATCAAAGTCACTGGGTGTTGTCATTCGTGTGTTACGACGAATTAATTCATATCGATCATCAGCGTCATTTTTTTTAATCAAAGGCAAAATAGGAAAGTTAATCGATGTAAAGGCATTTGCGATCATTTCAGAGCAAATTTCATAGGCTGTTGAGTTAGGCTTATCGGTAAAAAGGATCGAGCCTAATCTCGACGGTATTAAACGACTTTTGAGAAGAAACCTACCAAGATCAATGAATTGTCGAACGTCATACCGTTTGCCTACCCGCGAAATGGCATAGCAGATGACTGCCTGAGCATCGTTACTACTGATGCCTGTTGGTCGACAGATTCGTAAATGTTCATTGCGATATTTTGATAGGGGGGCTATATATGTGCCTTGTCCAATATGACTTTCAATGACCAATCTTTCATGTGGTGCGCCATGGTACTGTTGGTGAATTGCTTCGCGTAGCTTAGGGTCTTCGATGTCATGAATTCTACCGATGTAGAGTGCTGAGTGGCTCCACGCACTCTTTGTAATTTTATTGATAATTAGACTGATTCTATTACAACCCTCAACCAATAATACATCGGCTGGTCGAATTTCATGACTGAGTCGGTCAAAGTCGCATAGGTATCCTCGGCTGGGGCTGACTTGTTTCGTAAAGTGGTCAATGGCTTTTTTTCTAAGCCACTTAGAGATGCCCATAGTGCCACCTGAATGTGTTTAACTGATTTTATTTTAGTGCAGGTTGTAGACTAGTCAATGATGTAGAGTACTTTGTCCTGGATTTTTTTTTCCAGATGATCCACAGCAGGAGAATACCAAGACATTTACCCATTGCCATAAAAAAGAAGCTGGTGAGATTGAGGCGATGAGCGATAGCCAGGAAAATCCAGGTGTCAATGGGTATGCTTAGCAAGGAGGATATCAATAGTCTCTCAGAAAGTGGTCTTCTTGTGTATGAGAAGACAAGCCAGTCACAACACTCACCTGCAGCAAATCCGCAGGCACTGGCCATCGCTATGTTAGGATCTGCTAAGATGAAGCTAAGGAGAGTCCCTATCAGCATAGCTATTATGATGCGGTGCTGTATTTCTTGCTGTGCAAGGTCACGAACGATATAAATGATACCAACAACTAGGTCCGCGAATGATAGAGTATCACCAAATGCATTGAAGCCTGGTAACTTTACAAAAAGGATATTCAGAAGAACCACTGAGAGGATATAGCTCATGGTGGCGATATAGCGGTATAAATTCATCCGCGCATATTAGCACGTCTGTTCTTCATCGCAATAAAGTTTGTTCATTTTATGTCAGGTTGGTGCTAGCCTTCCAATCGAAGCTTGTTCGAGCTTGCGATTCTTGATTCGGGATGATATCTTTCAGCGTTTGCGAAATTACCCGATCTTTTTAGGCACGTAGCTCAGGGGTAGAGCACCACCTTGACATGGTGGGGGTCGGCAGTTCGAAACTGCCCGTGCCTACCAAACTTTAGATTTGATGGATATCCACTATGCCGGTTGTAACATTAAGCGATGGATCGACTAAACAATTCAACGAGCCTATCCGTGTCATAGATGTAGCAAGTGCCATCGGACCTGGCTTGGCGAAGGCAGCAATTGCTGCGAGGGTAAATGACCAGTTAGTTGATGTTTCTTACCAAATCGATACTGATGTAAATCTAAATATTCTCACCATCAAAGATGACATGTCCCTGGAAATACTGCGACATTCAACGGCACATCTCTTGGCTCAAGCAGTGAAACAATTATTCCCTAGAGCTCAAGTTACAATAGGGCCTGTAATCGAAGATGGTTTTTACTACGATTTTGCTTATGAGCGGCCTTTTACTCCCGATGATCTGAGGGCTATCGAAAAGCGTATGAAGGAAATAGCCAAGAGCGGGTTAACCATCGTGCCACGATCGATGACGCGCGACCAAGCTATCGCCTTATTTGAGGGTCTAGGTGAATATTACAAAGTTGAGATTATCAAGGATATTCCAGAAAATGAATCACTAACAGCTTATGAGCAAGGTGATTTCATTGATTTGTGTAGAGGTCCTCATGTTCCTTCAACGAGTTTTCTCAAAGCCTTTAAATTAACAAAGGTTGCTGGAGCTTATTGGCGTGGAAACAGTGACAATGTCATGTTACAGCGTATTTACGGTACTGCCTGGCAGGACAAAGCAGCTTTGAAGGATTACTTGCATCGCCTTGAAGAAGCTGAGAAGAGAGACCATCGTCAGCTTGCGAAAAAAATGGATTTATACCACATGCAAGACGAAGCGCCTGGAATGGTATTTTGGCATTCAAGTGGATGGACTATTTTTACACAGATTCAGAACTACATTCGTCATAAGTTAGCTGAATACGATTATCAAGAAATTAACACTCCGATGATGGCTGATATGTCTCTGTGGGAGCGATCAGGACACGCAGAAAAATTTGGTGATGAGATGTTCAGTATCACTCAAGATGAAAAATGCTACGCGATCAAGCCAATGAATTGCCCCGGTCATGTGCAAGTCTACAAGCAGGGTATACATAGCTACCGAGATTTACCTTTGCGTTTTGCTGAGTTTGGGTCCTGTCACAGGAATGAACCTTCAGGCGCATTACATGGATTGATGCGAGTTAGGGGGTTGACTCAAGACGATGCCCATGTTTTTTGTACTCATCAGCAAATTGGTCAAGAGATCGATTCACTACTAGACATGGTGTATGAGTTCTATCAGGATTTTGGGTTTGATGATGTCGTTGTCAAATTATCTACGCGACCTGAAAAACGTATCGGTTCCGATGAAGTCTGGGATCAAGCTGAAAAAGCATTGGCCAACGCATTGAATAGCAAAGGAGTTTCTTGGGAAGAGCAGCCAGGTGAAGGTGCATTTTATGGCCCAAAAATTGAATTCACTCTCTATGATTGTTTGAAACGTCCTTGGCAGTGTGGCACTGTTCAATTAGACTTTTCAATGCCTGAACGCCTTGGTGCCACCTACGTAGATGCAAATGGTGATAAACAAACGCCAGTGATGTTGCATAGAGCGATCATAGGGTCATTTGAGCGGTTTATTGGTGTCTTATTGGAGCATTATGAAGGGAAGCTGCCTGTCTGGTTGGCTCCTCAGCAAGTGATTGTTATGACAATCACTGACTCACAACACCAATTTGCCACCGATGTGGTCAAAAAATTGAAAAAAAATGGCTTTAGAGCCCAAACAGACTTGAGAAATGAGAAGATCGGCTATAAAATCCGCGAACACACCATTTCTCGTGTACCGTATATGATTATTCTCGGTGACCAAGAGTTATCTGATCGAATGTTGACCATACGCACACTTGATTCGAAAAAAATGTTAAGCATGACCGTGCCTGATTTTATTGAAAGATTGGTGCAAGACTTACAGTTGAAGAGGAGAGCGATATCAGAGTAAAAGCAGCTCGTGTCAATGGGCAAATAGAGGCAGCAAAGGTTCGGTTGATTGATGATCAGGGAGATCAAGTCGGCATTGTCACCCTTGATGTGGCCCTTGAGAAAGCTCAATCAGTGCAATTAGATTTGGTTGAGATTTCTCCAAATGTAGATCCACCCGTATGCAGGATCATGGATTACGGTAAGTTTATATTTGACAAGAAAAAGAGAATGACTGCTGGCAAGAAAAAGCAGCGTCAAACTCAAGTCAAAGAGATAAAGTTCCGTCCGACAACAGATATTGGTGACTACACGGTAAAATTACGCAAAATCACTAATTTTCTAGAGCGTGGTGATAAGGTAAAGGTGAGTTTGCGATTCCGGGGTCGTGAAATTCAGCACAAAGAATTAGGTATGGATTTGTTAAATCGTATCAAAGGGGATTTACCCGAAGATGCCGTTGTAGAACAAGCCCCTAAACTAGAGGGCCGTCAGATGAGTATGGTTGTTGTTATAGTTAAAAAGTGAGTAGAGGTAGATCTCGTACGGTGTCATGATTCGTGCAGGTCTTGGGTAAATTAAGTCGTTTTAGATGAATGGTTTAAATCGAGTATCCAACTTAATTTAGTAAAATCATGTAGATGAAATAGGTGATATAATGTCAAAATTAAAAACCAATCGTGGTGCTGCAAAGAGATTCAAACGTACAGGAACGGGTGCATTAAAGCGTCGCCGAGCGAACCGTAATCACATTCTTACAAAAAAAGACACACAGACAAAACGTCAGCGTCGTGCTGCGGTTCATGTACATAAACATGATCTCAAAGCTATGAACGCGATGCTAGCAAGCTAACAACTGATCGATAATAGAGGATTTTCATCATGCCAAGAGTAAAACGTGGGGTTACAGCAAAGGCCCGTCATAAGAAAGTATTAAAAAAGGCAAAAGGCTACTACGGTGCTCGTAGTCGAGTCTATCGTGTAGCTAAGCAGGCAGTCATTAAGGCTGGTCAGTATGCTTATCGCGATCGTCGCCAACGTAAACGTCAGTTCAGGTCGTTGTGGATCGTCCGCATCAATGCCGCTGCCCGCGATTGCGGTTTATCATACAGTCGTTTTATGAATGGCTTGCAGCATGCTGGGATTGAGTTAGATCGGAAAATCTTAGCAGAGATGGCTGTTAATGATCGTTTAGCCTTTGGGAAATTAGCAGAGCAAGCCAAGCAAGCGTTAGCTTCTTAGTCGAGAAAGTATCTTGGCGATATTCGCTAAATGGAGCGACGGATGGATGACAAGATCAAGGGGTTACTTGAGCAAGCGAAGCAAGATGTTGAGGCAACACAAGATTTATCCCAGCTAGCCACTGTTAAACTCGCCTACATGGGAAAGAAACAAGGGGAGTTGACTACTTTACTCAAACAAGTCAGTCAACTAGATCCTGCTCAACGCCCTTCAGTCGGTAAAGCTGTTAACGTCGCTAAAGCAGCACTTAGTGATTTATTTTCTCGTCAAGAGTCAATATTGCAATCTCAGGCTTTATCACAAAAGTTGGAGAACGAAACTATTGACGTCACCTTGCCTGGACGTAGTGCTGGTAACGGTAGTTTACATCCTATTTCCCGAGTGACTGCACATGCCACGCAAATTCTTACATCAATGGGCTTCACTGTAGAAGAAGGTCCAGAAATTGAGGATGAGTTTCATAATTTCGAGGCATTAAACATAGCTGAGCATCATCCCGCAAGAGATATGCATGATACCTTTTATTTTCCAAACCGATTGTTATTACGTACGCACACTTCTTCAGTGCAAATAAGGACTATGGAGGAGTCTTCTCCACCGTTACGTATCATTACTCCGGGTCGTGTGTATCGTTCTGATTCTGATCATACTCACACGCCGATGTTTCATCAGTTAGAAGGTCTAGTTGTTGATGAGAGCTGTACTTTTTCTGATCTGAAAGGCATGGTTCAGGGATTCTTGAATGCTTTATTTGGCCGTGAGCTAACGCTGCGTTTTCGTCCCTCGTACTTTCCTTTTACAGAGCCCTCAGCAGAAGTCGATATTTATTATCCCGTAGTCGATCGTCAGACAGGCGAGCTTACAGGCGAAATGGATTGGATGGAAGTTTTAGGCTGCGGTATGGTTCACCCTAATGTCTTAAAAAATGTAAACATAGATGCTGAGCGTTACACAGGATATGCCTTTGGTATCGGTCTTGATCGTCTAGCTATGCTGCGTTACGGCATTTCTGATTTACGGATTCTATTCAGTAATGATCTAAGGTTTCTTTCACAATTTTAATGTTGCTCTCAATGCAGTGATAGGGGAAAAGTATGCGAGTAAGCAAACAATGGTTAGAGGATTGGGTTCCCTTACAAGCAACATCGGAATCGATTGCGACATCGTTAACCATGGCTGGTTTGGAGGTTGACTCTGTTCAGTCTGCGGCTTCTGATTTTACCGGTGTCGTTGTTGGATTAATTGTGGCATGTCAACCTCACCCAAATGCGGATCGCTTGCGTTGTTGTCGTGTGGATATTGGTACTGAGGTGGTAGATATTGTTTGCGGCGGTAGTAACGTCAGAGTTGACCAAAAAGTTCCAGTTGCAACCCTTGGGGCGCAGCTAGGCCCGGATTTCACAATTAAACGATCAAAGTTACGAGGTGAACCGTCTTGTGGGATGATTTGTTCTGCTAAAGAGTTGGGTTTGGGTGATGATGGTTCTGGTGGAATTATGGAGTTGGCCAGTGATGCTCCAGTCGGTCACTGTATTCGGAGTTATCTTAACTTGGACGATACGATCTTTGATGTTGATTTGACACCTAATCGGGGTGATTGTTTGTCAATGAAAGGTATCGCTCGAGAAGTAGCCATCTTCGACGGCAAAAATTATCAGATGCCTGGTATCACTAAAGCTTCGATAACCTCAGATGCTTCATTGTCAGTTTCTATTAAAGAAGAGAAAGCGTGTCCCCGTTATGTGGGTCGAGTGATCAAAAATATCGCCAAAGGTCAGACACCATTATGGATGTCGGAACGATTAAGACGTTCAGGTTTACGCTTGATTCACCCTTTAGTCGATATTTTAAACTATGTCATGATAGAGCTGGGACAGCCAATGCACGCTTTTGATCTAGCTATGCTCAATAGTAGCATCGTTGTTCGTTGTGCAAAAGACGGTGAGACATTGCAATTGTTAGACGAGCAAACAGTTGAATTGTCCACTAACGATTTAGTGATTGCAGATGACGTGAAGCTACTAGCGTTGGCAGGTGTTATGGGTGGAAAAGCATCTTCAGTGTGCGACGCAACCACGGATGTTTTTTTGGAGAGTGCTTATTTTGAACCTATAAGAATTGCTAAGACGGCTCGTTCTTTTGGACTACAATCAGATTCTTCCTATCGTTATGCGCGTGGTGTTGATGTTGCCCTGCAAGAAGAAGCTCTAGAAAGGGCTACAGGCCTAATTCTTGATATCTGTGGTGGAGAGGTCGGACCTTTGACTATACGTAATGCATTAGATCACTTGCCTGTACGCCAGCCAATAAGATTACGCTTTCCTCGTATTCAACGTGTTCTTGGTGTCTCCATTGATCATGCCCAGGTCGAAAAGTATTTACTATCTCTTGGTATGAGTATTGCATCTAAAGAGGACGGGTGGGATGTTGTTTCGCCTTCATATCGGTCGGATATTCACATTGAAGTTGATTTGATTGAAGAGGTGGCGAGGTTGTTTCGCTTCGATAAAATTCCTCAAAATACCCAGATGATTGCAACTCAATTCCCCATACTTTCAGATGATTTGTTGCCGATGTCCCAGCTTAAGCAGTTTTTTACAGATTTAGGCTATCAAGAGACCATCCATTACAGCTTTATTGAAAATGCAATAGCTGCTCATTTTGTGCAAGATGAGGAGTTGATGGTTCTAGCAAACCCATTATCAAATGATATGAGCACCATGAGGCCTTCTTTATGGCCTGCTATGCTGACGACACTTCGATACAATTTAAATCGTCAGTGTCAGCGACAGGCTCTTTTTGAAGTGGGTTGTTGTTTTTATCAGTCTCAGAATAAGTTGGTTCAGCAGAATAGATTGGCTTTACTGCTCACTGGACCCAGATATCCAGAGCAATGGGGTGAGTCCCAGCGCCCCGTGGATTTTTATGACTTAAAGGGTCACGTTGAGGCCTTTCTGAGTAATGTGAGTAATCACGCTAACTGGGTATGGCGTGCAGCTCAGACATCATCCCTTCATCCTGGGCAATCTGTTGCTCTCTATCAAGGTGATAATCTGGTGGGTTGGTTAGGCGCGTTACATCCATCACTGGCTCAGGAGCTAGATATCCACGTCCCAGTATTCTTATTTGAAGCAGATATGAAATATTTGCAGTCAGTCGAGCTTCCCTCTGCTCAAGCTGTGTCAAAGTTCCCCTCGGTGAGACGTGATTTATCATTAATAATGGATCAACAGATTGTTTCTAGTGAAGTTTTACGAGTGATCAAGCAATATGGTGGCCCTTACCTGGAAAATGTCCACATTTTTGATGTCTATCAGGGTGAAGAGTGTGGGGTTGGTAAAAAAAGTATCGCTTTAGGGTTGACCTTCCAAGCGGCATCACGCACTCTTGTAGATGATGATATCAATCAAGTGATTGATATCATTATGAAAGCTTTGAAAAATACATTGAATGCGACGTTGAGGGTTTAGATATGGGAGCACTAACAAAAGCCAATTTAGCTGAGTACTTATTTAACACTCTTGGGCTCAATAAGCGAGAAGCTAAAGAGTTGGTTGAATTATTTTTTGAGGAAATCAGGGGTTGCCTTGAGGGCGGTGAGACAGTGAAGTTATCAGGTTTTGGGAACTTTAATTTACGAGATAAGAGTGAAAGGCCCGGTCGTAATCCTAAAACTGGGGAAGAGATTCCTATTAAAGCGCGACGTGTTGTGACATTTCGTGCAGGCCATAAATTAAAATCACGAGTGGAGGCATATCGCGATGATCAAGGGGAACCCAAGGAAGAAGTTTAGTACGGTTGATTTGCCAGCCATTCCCGATAAGTTATATTTCACTATTGGTGAAGTTGCTCAAATGTGCGCAGTTGAAACCCACGTATTAAGATACTGGGAACAAGAGTTTCCCGACATATCTCCTTCTAAGCGCCGAGGAAATCGTCGTTACTACAAACCAAAAGATGTTAGATTGATCAGAAAAGTTCGTCAATTATTGTACGATCAAGGTTTCACAATCGAAGGCGCTAGACGTCAATTATCTCAGCCTGAAGAGCCTGTCTTACCAGAAAGTTCATCAGTTCAGTTAGACACTTCTGTTTCCACTTTCATAGAGGAGCTAGAGGGTATTCTCAAAGAATTGGAAACAGTCTGATTCGGCCAGGGATTTTTTTTCAACTTCAGTTTACACATAGCAACTTGTTTCCATAAAAGGTATTTCATGTTAGCCTTGTGCCCTCAATTAATGTCGGGGCGTAGCGCAGCCTGGTAGCGCACTTGCATGGGGTGCAAGGGGTCGCAGGTTCAAATCCTGCCGTCCCGACCAAGTATTATCCGCAATCATAAAATTCTTGATTCTTCTTCTCAGAGTGATACATTTAAAAAAAAACATTGAGTTAAGGATTAGATGAATCAGAAGCTACTCGATTTTTTAGGATGCCCGTTATGTAAGAGGCATCTCTTATATGATGCTCGTCAACAAGAGCTAGTTTGTTCTGTAGACAAGCTAGCATTTCCTATTCGCGATGGTGTTCCAGTTATGCTGGAAGATGAAGCAAGATGTTTACTTGAAGGGGGAGTGTAACTATGAGTTTCCACATTATTATTCCTGCACGATTAAATTCTTCTCGTTTGCCGGGAAAAGTACTGAAAGATTTAGCCGGTAAGCCAATGATCCAATATGTTTACGAAAACGCTATGTTATGTAGAGCGGCATCGGTCACCATTGCGACGGATAACGACGAGATTGCTGAGGTTGCAGATAGCTTTGGTGCCTCAGTGTGTTTGACGGCTTCTACCCATCAATCTGGGACTGAGCGAATCTGTGAGGCAGTTGAATCATTGGAGTTTAGTTCTGATGATGTCATTATCGGTCTACAAGCAGATGAACCTTTATTATCCTCATCCATGGTGACTTTGTTAGCTGATGATTTGATAGAACATGAGCACATTAAAGTAGCCAGTTTGTGTTCACCCATTCAGTCAAGCGAAGAACTTTTTAATCCTAATGTGGTAAAGGTTGTTTTGAATCGTAGACACTATGCAATTTATTTTAGTCGTGCACCGATGCCATGGCATAGAGACAGTATTACTTCTCCTGGTGAGATGGTAGTAACGCAACAGCATTACCGTCATGTGGGTATGTATGGTTATCGTGTTTCATTTTTAGAGGATTATGCTAAGTGGTCAGACTCACCCTTGGAGTCGATAGAGCAGTTAGAGCAATTGCGAATTATTTGGAATGGAGGACGTATTCATATGAAGGTCTATGATCAGAATCTACCACTGGGTGTTGATACAGAGGATGACTTTAAGGCAGTGTTGGAGCTGATCAAGGGCTAGTTCTATCTAAATCATGTGTTATCAATTATGAGACTGATTTGACACGGTAAATAGATTTCTCCTATTAAAATTTATTTTGCAATTGGTCGATCTGATTTTTAATAGTGCTCTTTATATTTTCCACACCTTCATCTGAAATGTCGCTTGCATCAGTGGTTCTATCAATGAAGTCATAGTTTTTATTATTTATAAAGTTTTCAATGTCTTGTTCAGTAATGTGTTTAAGTTTTAGGTTGTCTTCTTTATCTAACCAAAAAAGGTAAACATTTCTCGCGCTTATGTCTATTAGCAGCGTTGCTCGTTTATTGTTATATTTCGATTTAAACAATGACGGTCTTAATCGTAAAAAACGTTTTTGTCTAATATTGCTATTTTTTCCCTGGTCTTCAATGGATTGAAAATAGGCTGGATCAGCATTTTGAGGAGATGCTTTTATGGTGCACATCACTCGGGTTCGTTTGGGTCTGGTTATGTAGTTCTCTGTCGGTTCCAGTTTGAGTGTGTTATCTGCATTGATATACAAAAAGTATGATTTCTTCGCGGTTTTATCGATGATAATGGTTGATCTGCGACGGTTGTATTTTGAAATCGTCATAGAAGGAGCAATAGTTACCAATCGGTAGCGTTTGTTACAGGTGTTTGAGAATCGTTGGCAACTTGCTTTGTCTGTATAAGGTACAAGTTTTATTCGGCACTTTTCAAAAATTTCACCAGATTTCACTAGATTGCCAATGACTTTGGTAAAAGAATTATTGGTCTTAGATTCATCTTCAATTATTTTGATTGAATTATCTGAGTACGATCTAGATGTCGATTGAGATAAAGATATAGAGGTATGGCATGCGATGATACTGGTGATAGAAAGATATAAAATCCAGCGAGAATGTATGGCTTGTCTCGGCATTGTCATGAAGTCCTTTCATTAAACAATATCGGTTAGTCTAAATGATAACGTATTGTTAATCCAAGCTTTTTTACTGCGCTTGTTTTTTTTATGATTTTTCGTCACCTTCTTTTCGCTGTTGATAAATTTATTTTATTTTTTAATCTTCATAATATCAATGACTTGGGTTTTATATTTCCCAGGTGGTAAAATTTTCAACTACAATCAAATCGTGACAACGAGAATATTTCTCGATCATAGTGATAAAAAGGAAAGGAGAGGACTGATGTTAATTCTAACAAGGCGTATTGGGGAAGCTGTCGTCATTGGAGATGACGTAAAACTCACCGTATTGGGTGTGCGTGGTAATCAGGTTCGTCTTGGTATTGATGCCCCCAAAAATGTATCGGTGCATCGGGAGGAGATATACGATCGCATAGCACAGGAAAATCAGGACGATAATATCGGCAACCGTGCGGATGATGAGTGATTAAAATTATAATCATAGATTTCGTAGTGACTTAGTGTCTTTGATGAAAAGACGCATAAGATCTTTATGAAGCTTTTTATTACCAGTAATATTACTAAACCTTAAATTAGTATTATATGGTGATTATTGTACATTGACTTACCTCTTTATATTGAAATAAACACCTGTTTGATTTATTTTCAAACAGGTAACGCCTCATATGAAAATAGACATAATTTTTTACGTTTAGGGATAAATTTTACTCAATGGAGCTATATTTTTGTTGTGGTTAAATTTTGTAAACCCTGTTAAGGAGTAAAAAATATGCATGCTTCTACTATGCCCGCCCGTGAACGACTGTTACCACAATCATCAGATGAACTTCCGGGTAATTGGTTTTGGTTTTTGGTTATCATTGGTTGTAAAACTGTAGAAGAATACCTGGGCAAGGTAAGTCAGTATCACACCCACTGGTCTGAATTATCGTCTGATCAGCAAACAGAGCATGTTAAATCTCCTCTTACTGGTTACTTTCAGGGCGATCCAGGTCATCAGCTTGAAAACGCTAAGGAAAGTTATAAGACGGCAATTGAAAAGTTACTTATGCGTCATAGAATTCTTTCTGGACTCGCAGCGTTTGCATTGGCGTCAACTGGCCTTGTAACTGGCATTTATTATGGCACTTCCTCGACAAAATCCGCAAACAGTGATAGCTCAGACCAAGATATCCCGACCTCATCGCCAACACCGTTTTATTCCCAGGCTCCATCACCAATAGTTACAGTATATCCGACGCCAGCCGATACTTATTCTCCAACACAAAGTCCTACTTCTCGTCAGACAACAGTCGCGCCAACACAAACACCCACTCCTCACGTGACAACAACGGCTCCAACACCAGTAGTTACCTTGTCTCCGACACAAGGCCCTACTTCTCGTCAGACAACAGCGGTGCCCACACAAACACCGACTCCTCATGGAACTACAGGGGGTCCAACACCAGTGCCAACTGTATTAAAAACAGCAAATCCAACACCGAATCCAACACCAGCACCAACTCCTCAAAAGACAGATTCTCCGACTGCAAATGGTAATCTTGTTATCACTTATGATTCATCAAACAATGTTGGTGATGATTGTGTGTCGAATGCTGTATGCGAATTTGATGCTACCGAGGGCTTAGTGGTTAGTGGTCAAGGTAGCTATGAACAATGTATTTCCGTGGAAGAGGCAGGGGTCCAGATTTTAAGTGCACCCGAAGATCCATGTTTTACGGGGACAGCAACTGAGATTAATGCACATAACTCTGCTGGTGGTAGTCTGTTTACAATTTTTCCTGCACCTGCCAGTGGTAATGTAGCATTACGAGCTGACTACAATGGAGAATCAAACTATTACTATAGTGCCAACATTGAGCCATTGTCAGTGGGTAGACAGTTATTTGAAAGTCATCCTGGTTTGCTAAACAAAAACTCAACAACTACTAGCCTCAGTTCAATGAGCTCCGTTGCCTTAATGTGTGGAGTCGGTGTGGGTATAGTTTATCTGATTCGAAAATTTAATAGTTTTTCTGCAGCTAAGCCATCCAAAGGAAAAGATCATGATAATTCAACGAACAGATATGGTATTGGGAGGATGAGCGTATAGCTCAAGGAGGTGCCTTTAAGTGTCTTAAAGCGGTCGGTTGCTTTTAGAAAATTTAAGTATTGGGAGTGTGGTAATGAGAAATATATTTGTTAAATTTTATGTGTTAGTAAGCTTGATATCATGTGCATGTGTCACACCAGGATATGCTAGTGATTTGTACGTGGGTTTGGCAGGAGGTGCACAAAAGCTGACTTCCGATACGAGTATCGATTATTCTTTTCCTGGTATTGATACAACTATAGCATCAGGTGATTTTAATTCATCCAACGACAGTGGTGCGGGCGATTTTTATTTTGGAGTTGTGAGTCAACCAATACCTAATAAGATGTCTCTAGCATTAGAGTTTAATCTGACAGGATTTTTAGCGGAGACTGAAGAACATTATTCATCTAGTGATAGTGATCTGACCATGAATACGCAGTGGAAATATAATTTAGGTGTTAGCCTAATTCCTGGTGTTGTATTAGGGGATAAAACGACAGTTTACACTCGCATGGGTATTGGTTACGGAGAGTACGCGAATAAGGTCTCTGGTTCTTTGGAGGAAAATCCTTCATACATTGATATTCCAGGTTATACAAAAAACTTTTCTGATCATGATTTTTCATATCGTCTAGGTGTCGGTATCGAGCAGAAAATACACCCTCAATGGAGTCTTCGTTTGGAGTATGATTATTGGCATTACAATGCTGTTGATCCAGATGATTCAACCTATGGTGGTGGCAACAATACGGTTGTGAGTTACACGTTTCATCCTGAATCAAACACCGTTATGCTTGGTCTGTCTTATCATTACTATCAAAGTGGTGGAGCTGACTTAGTCCTCTAGTTAAACAGGGAGTCTAAATTTTTTTAATGCATTTTATGACTAATGCTTGATATGGAGTTGAATTTTTAAGGAAGAAAAAAACTCTGGATCACCACTAATAATTAGTTCATTTTTGGTGGATGTGGTGGTATGATGCCTGGCTTATGGAGAGATGGCCGAGCGGCTGAAGGCGCTCCCCTGCTAAGGGAGTATGGGGTTAACGCTCCATCGAGGGTTCGAATCCCTCTCTCTCCGAATTGAGAATGTTGAATATTGCGCGCCCGTAGCTCAGCTGGATA
>DCQA01000018.1:0-7202 GCA_002323325.1 Coxiellaceae bacterium UBA1530
AACAGCTATCCCAGCTCGAAATCATCCTAAAACAACATCAAATAATGAATAAAACAAGACAGCTCAATGAATTCGCTCACTATTGTCAGACAGCCTCAGATCGTGTGTTATTTCGTATTATGAGTCATTCGAAGCCATTGAAAACATTTCTCTCAGAGTCAATTTATCAACCCTTGTGGCATCACCGTCTTAGAAAACAAGGGGTCTTGGCAAAAATGGACGATACCATTCTACCCTCGCAACAATGGGAATCGATGTTTTTAACCACCCATTATGCACCATGGAAGAATAGCCGTTATGCAGATCACTTAATGGTTCAACCGTTGAAAAAAAAGATTGAAGAAGCTATTCACTCTAACATTACGAATAACCTACCACGTCCTATTTGTATTTAGCGTTCAGTAAATCCAGTATCAATTCACGAGAACAGAAGGTACATCCTCTTTAACAAAAGGTTCAACTGCCTCAATCAATGGATTACCTGGAGCCTTTGGACAACACATCTCCTTGACCACGCGATCATAATCAATCGCGAATCTCTCCATAGAATCAGGATCCCAAGCAATCGACATATGGGTTATAGAAATTTCTTTCTTGCTTGGATCGACTGATACCTTAATGCCCCCATCGACAAAAGTTCCCTTTTCTTGAAAAGGTATGTTCACCGGGCATTCTATGTTGTTATCGATCAGATCCATAAACTGAATTGTCTTTTCTCGATTACATGTTATCTGAATCTCGAAGATAAGTTTACCTGGTTCAATGGAGTCTATTGTGATTGATTCTTGAGAATTTTTCGTAGTATCAAGACGTAAGCATGACCCTGTTGTTCGCCACATCTTTTCACAAGTAACCTCCTGAATGATATTGGTGAAAATACCATACAGACTGTCTTTATCAAAAAGAGATATTACAAATTTCATATCTTTTTCAGATATTCTTTGTGATTCTAAATATTTTTTTAAATTTTCTGTTGCCACAGAAAGCATTGCCTGAGGATCACCCACATGACCATGCTCATCCCTGCGAACATCAATGATTTGTTTTTTACCAATATAAATACTATCAATCTCTCTCGGGTTTAACCCTATATCACTGTGACCGCCATTATAATGATACTCAATCTTATCCTTAATATATTTAGAAAACTGATTATGCTTCTCATGATCGTCGCTATAACACCACATGTAATGATTTTTGAAGGGTTTAATTTTTTCTAAAATATCGACATGTGACGCAATATTGGACTTAGATGATGACAATTTATCGTATAAATCGTGAAGCTTTTTGCAATATTCTTCGTTAGCAAGTAATTGGTTTCTCATCGATTTATTGGATAATAACTCGATGACTCGTGAGACGCTGCTTGCTGAGTAACTACCCTCAGCCTCTTGAAGAGATCCAATTATTTTTTCAACATAGCTAAATACATGATGGTGATTTAAATTACCATCGGATGAGAGCATGTGATAAAAAAGTTCGGAGTCAGTCTCAATTTCTCGCCTTAGCGCTGGTTTTGCCGATGGATCATAGAATTTTTGACGTAAAACGCTTGAATCAGTGCTTGTGTTTAATAAATTTCCTTCGTCTCCTTGTAACGTTTGCGTATGAACTGAACCAACAAGAGAATGTTGAATTGTTTGTTTCGATGAAGATAACTTCCCTGCTGTTGCACCGAAAATACCACCAAATCCAAATGAGACAATGGCCGTTGTAGAAATAGCTGATAAACTCAACTTGACTGCAAAACATGCAACCAGTGCAGCCGCAGGAGGGCAAAAAAGTGATAATGCACCCACAGCAACAAAGGTGATCACACCTACCAAGATAGCTGCACGCCAATTATACTCAGTGGAAATATTCCGTTGATAAAGTAGCGCACCATAGTGATTAACTGCCGCTTCAGAAGGAGATGGTAGCTGACTACGAAAAAATATATTCACTGAAGATGGGTCATTACTCTTAGCCATTGAAGATGGTTCTATCTTCACCTGACCATCTTTGGATGAGAAGCTTGCGTCAAGGTAAAAAGATACCTTTGAAATTGCCTGCGATACTATCTGTAGCGTATATTTCACAGAACCACCTACAGTGGATATAGCAACAGTATTAAAAGACAGGTTTTGTTTTGATTGCTTTATCATGGCAGTCAATAGATGTTCTAATTCCTTGCGTTGGCTGTAATAACTGTCTCGTAAACTTAGAAATTTTTTACCTATGTCGCTGATACTTGGATCAGGCTCACCCTCAAATCTTGGTGTAATCGCTAGTGTATTTTCATGATTAATGTCTAATGTTTGATAGAGAATTGCAGGATTGTCCTTGTTGGAAAAATCTTGTCCTTGATTAACCTGTAACCCTGTATAAATAGCATTTATTTTTTGATAGGCTTCATCAAATTTATCCTCAATTGTGTCCTGTTGAGTATCATTTAACCGATCAGATAGAATATCTCCTAAGAACTTCTCAAGAGCAAGTTTGATATCCTTAAGCGACTTTATACTTTTACAATCGTCAATAAACTCACTGATTTGCCACTCTAGCACCTGAAACTGTCGATAGTCTTCGTAGGTACCAAGCGCATAAGGTAATGGTATTCCTAATATGTCACAGTGTTGTCGTATCGAAACAGATAATCCGCTTTGAAAAGTGCTTAGAGCTTGTTTGAGGACCGCTAAATAAACCCCGCGATCAGCATCGTTAAGATTATTACTCGTGTGGTTGAAACAAGCTTTTAATGCTTGCACGAGATCAGCCTTAGTCGCTATTGACAACAAAGCAATCTCATCCCCATTGTTATGAGCGCACTTGATGGTATCCAACAATGCTGAACGCTCAAGGGCACAACCTCGTGCACTGTCAATTTGAAAAACGTGACGATACATGACTGAAACTCTCTAACAACTGTTCAAGTAACTTTAAAACTCATCGTTTATTATACTCTCAAGAGATTAAGGAATTATTAAATTAGACAGGATTCTTCAGTCTTGCCGCTGTTAAAATTTGATATATATCAATATGTTAAAAAATAATGAGACATTCTGTCATTGCCATCACCTGTGTTGGGTGCTGTCACGATAACCTGTTGAAATGTATAGGGTTCTATTGGGAAAATCTGCCGCAATGCGCTATACTGCTCCTTTTTCAACGACAGGAGGACGTTATGTCATACGCAACACGCATTATCACTTTGATTCTAGCAGGAATACTGACACTGAGCTTAGTAGGTTGCAACACCATCTCGGGTCTTGGCCAAGATGTATCTGCTGGTGGTAAGGCCCTAACTAAAAGCGCCGATAAAACACACGAGGACATGAGCACATCCAGCCATCCATAGTAGCTACACTCAGAGACATAGGACCACTCCTATGTCTCTGGCTTTTATTGAAATCTAAGTGTTAGCTAATTCAAAATCAATTCTTCGTATATCCATGTCGACTCGAGCAACTATCACCCTCATCCTATCCCCCAAGCGATATTCCGTATGTGAATGACGCCCGACTAATGCGTGACGAACCGTGTCATGGTGATAATAATCACTCTTCAAAGAAGACACATGAACCAGACCATGAACATAAATCCCCTCGAGTTCAACAAACACTCCAAAGCCAGTCACATCGGTTATTACCCCTTCAAATGTTTGACCTACTTTGTCTTGCATAAAGTCACACTTGAGCCAATCCATTGCCTCGCGAGTAGCACGATCAGCCCGACGCTCTGTCATTGAACAATGCTGGCCTAGCTGTATCATCAGAGCAATCGCTTCGTCTGTAGGAGGTGTTTTTTGATGCGCCATAATTTGCTTGATTGCTCGATGCACCAATAGATCAGGATACCGACGTATCGGTGATGTAAAATGGGTATAACCGTCAAACGCTAAGCCAAAATGACCATGATTCTCAGCTAAATACACGGCTTGAGGCAATGAGCGTAACATCACCGTTTGAAGAATCTGCGCATCATCTCGCTGAGCAATACTTTTTAACAAGCGGGTATAATCCAGAGGCGTTGGAGCGCTTTTTCCACCTAAGCTTAAGCCAAAGACCTTTAAGAATTCTCT
The DNA here is from genome assembly GCA_002323325.1 of Coxiellaceae bacterium UBA1530. GTDB lineage: Bacteria > Pseudomonadota > Gammaproteobacteria > Coxiellales > Coxiellaceae > UBA9148. The sequence continues at coordinate 4,061 of DCQA01000018.1, forward strand.
GAGCGTATTGATCTTATCTTCGTCGGGCGTATCGTGAACGCGATACAACGACGGTACTTTTGCCGACTCGATATATCTCGCAGCGCAGACGTTAGCGAGTAACATTGCCTCTTCAATCATTTTATGCGCATCGTTTCTAACCACAGGCCGGATGGTGTCAATCTTACCATTATCGCCGAATACAATACGCGTTTCTGTGGTTTCGAACTCGATGGAACCACGTTGCTGTCGCTGCACAATCAACTTCAAATACAACTGATAGAAGTCTTGCAAACCTGGCAACAAAGGATGTGCGTCTGATACATTGGCCTCTCTGATTAGATCTGCCACCTGATGATAAGTAAATCGCTCGTGCGAATGAATAATGGCATTATTAAAAGAATACGTTTGCAAAACACCTTCTTGGTTTAGCAGCATTCTACAGACAACCGTCAAACGATCCTCTCTAGGCTTTAATGAGCACAAACCATTCGAGAGCACCTCAGGCAACATGGGAATGACTCGTGATGGAAAATAAACAGAATTACCGCGGTGTAACGCCTCTTGATCAAGTGCCATTGTTGGCTGAACATAATGCGATACATCAGCAATAGCGACTAACAATTCCCAGCCCTGCTCTAGTCGCTTACAATACACGGCATCATCAAAATCTCTAGCGTCTTCACCGTCAATGGTATAAAAAGGTAGCTCACGCAAGTCTAAACGATCAGTGCACTCAGCATCGCTGAGAGATAATGACAGGCTCTGCGCCTCTTGAGTCGCTTCCTCAGGCCACTCAAATGGGATACTGTGTGAGCGTAATGCCAGATCCACTTCCATGCCAGCCGTTAATTGATCCCCAAGCACATCGATAACTCGACCCACAGCCTGATGACGCTTTGCTGGCTGCTGAATGATTTCAATCACAACGTATTGACCGTTCTTGGCAGCACCACAACTATCGGGAGCAATGAGTATGTCTTGACTGATGGTTTTATTATCGGCAGACACGAAAGACAAACCATCTTCCTGGTAGAATTTACCCACTAGAGAATGCGTATTACGCTCTAGAATATCAATGATGCGTCCCTCGCGCTTTCTACGTCCACCTGATTGAGACACAGACACTAATACGCGATCATCAGTGAACACCTGTTGCATTTGATATTCAGAGAGAAATAGATCTGGCGAGCCATCATCGGGAATGAGGAAACCAAAACCATCACGGTGACCCAGGACACGCCCAGCTATGACGTCAAGCTGACTGATTAAAGCATACGCCTGCTTTCGAGTTTTTAGTAATTGGCCATCACGCTCCATCGCTCTGAGACGACGCTTTAACCCTTCCAGCTCTTCTTCGGTGCGCAAGCGAAATTGGGCCACAAGATCGTCCAGTGTTGCAGGCCTGCCCAGTGACTCCAGCGTTTGGCTGATGAACTCACGACTCGCAACAGGATATTCATATTTCTCGGCCTCGCGCTTTAAATGAGGATCCTTGCGAGAGCCTCGTGACATACGCTTTCGCTGAGGTCGTTTATCTTTTTTTGGCACAGCATGTTCCCTGGTTCTATTTGGATCAATCAAGCACTTATAGCCACATTATGGACGTAAATGCATCTAAATGCATGATTTATTTCAAGTAAACGTTTTTTTTGCGATAACACCACCCATAAGCCCATAGGAAATGATCAAGTAACCCATCAAGTTACCGAGCAAATAGATGAAATAAAACCTTTAAGACTATGATATATATCTATTTTATTTATTGCATTGAGAAAATCGCCGGGTGAAGACAGATGATAATTTCTAATAAAAGCCTCGCGTTTGGAGAGTCATTGTTTTAGAATTCGTTTCCTAAAATAAACACTCAAAAGATAATTAAGCAAGTCCCCCACCATGCAAGGTAAGATACAACAACACCTCATACGATTCTGCACCCAGCTCACAATAGCGCTTTTGTCTTGCCTTATTAGCATCTTGTCATATGGTGAGAGTCATGCACCCACCCAAGAAGATCCTGAAAGCACTTCTTTTTGGAGGACTTTAGCCGGCCAACCTGTCGATAAACGACTCTATGCCGGTATGTGGACGTACCATACTCACGCTTCAAGCCGTGAAAAAGATAATGCCACTAACTACGGGTTATCCTATGTGCGGAATGGATACTTCGCCAGTACGTTTAAGAACTCCTATTATAACTGGTCTTTTGCTGCGGGGTTACAACGCGACATCTATGATAAACACTTTGCCTCAGACACCCAGCAGTTCAAAGTAGGCTATCGTGCTGCTCTTATGACAGGCTACGACGATAGACTATGCTCTCATTGCGGAGACTCTCCTGTCCTTCCAGTGATCGTTCCCTATATCAATTGGCAATACAAGAACATGGGCCTAGAGTCACAATACGCGGTGATCCTCGCGACGATTGGCTTCTACTACCATTTTAACTAGCCCATACAACAGCACCGAGGTATTGTCGCACATGACCACACACTATGACGCCATCATCATTGGCGCAGGCGCCGCAGGACTCATGTGCGCCATAGAAGCAGGGAAACGTGGCCGTCAAGTGTGCGTCATTGATCACGCCAATAAAGCAGGGAGAAAAATATTAATGTCAGGTGGTGGCCGCTGTAACTTCACCAACATCAGTGTCACACCGGATCAATTTATTTCACATAATCGACATTTTTGTCGATCAGCACTGAGCCGCTATACACCCAGTGATTTTATAACCTTAGTTAAAAAGCATCGCATCCCTTTTCATGAAAAAACGCACGGGCAATTATTTTGTGATCGAAGCTCAAAAGACATTTGTCAAATGCTCTTGAATGAGTGCTCTACTGTTAATGTTCAAATACAATTAAAAACTAAGGTTACAACCATCAGTAAAAGTTGTTCAGGTCATTTTACACTGGCAACCAACCAGGGGCAGTTGAGTTGTGAATCGCTGGTGATGGCTACCGGTGGCTTATCTATTCCCAGCATGGGTTCAAGTCCTTTTGGTTACCAAATTGCCGGGCAGTTTGATATCAATGTGTGGCCAACGCGTGCCGGGCTGGTACCTTTCACATTACATGAAAAGGATAAGCAGTACTTGTCTGACCTCTCCGGTATTTCCGTAGATAGCCGTATTCAGTGCAATGACACCCATTTCGAAGAG
>DCQA01000018.1:7512-14350 GCA_002323325.1 Coxiellaceae bacterium UBA1530
ACCCATTTCGAAGAGTCCCTCCTCTTTACTCACCGGGGTCTGAGTGGGCCTGCCGCTTTACAAATATCTTCGTATTGGAATTCCGGTGATGAACTATCCATTACTTTACAGCCTTCACTAGACATTCTTAAAAAACTAATTGACAACAAACATAAACACCCACAGTGGACATTAAAAAAATCACTTGGCGAGTTACTCCCTAACAAACTCCTTCACACATGGCTATCGGAAGATAAACTAAAACAACCACTGCAAAACTTTACTCAAGCGCTACTGACTCATATAGCAAATCAGTTTCAAAGCTGGATCATTCAACCCAATAACACGGAAGGCTATCGAACCGCTGAAGTCACATTAGGCGGTGTAGACTGTAACGCGATATCTTCTAAAACCTTTGAGGCTAATAATACCCCTGGCCTATACTTTATCGGTGAAGTTCTTGATGTTACAGGATGGCTTGGAGGGTATAATTTTCAGTGGGCATGGGCTTCTGGCTATGCTGCCGGGCAATATGTGTAATATCAATATCACTCAGCGAGAATAGTGCGCACCTGAGCTTGATGCAGTGGCATTAGGATTGTTATCACCCTTATTAACATCACTGGCGCAACTCGAAAAAATATTACGAACACTTATTCGATACGGTATATTTGCATCAGACTCAAACCCAACCTCACAAAGTGCTTGAAGGGTAACTGCCTTCATAATCTCACTGATCATCTCATTGAATATTGCATCCAATGAGGCAAGCATGGGAAAACGTGCCTCATAATCCAAAACTAAATCATCATGAATACTGAGCAAATTAGCGTCCACAACTTTCACCAAGGCTAATAAATTTCTTATTTGATCCTGAATAGCTTGAGGATCTGTCTGGGTATTATTACCAGAGTAGACCATTAGACTGAGAAAGACTAATCCGCTGATACTGGTGAGTGACTGCACTGTACTTTCATCAGTTTCTTCAGTCTCTTGAGAACCTGATGGACTCAATGAAGATCCACTGACTAGCTGCATCAAGTCATCTACAAGACGCATATTACTGGCTAGCGAATAATTTACTAAGGCCATACTTTTTATCGACCTAATCACTAAACATACCACTTCAACACGATTAAAAATATCTAAAATGGATGGTCTTTGAAGACTGTTAGGATGGATCAGTTGAAGAAGAACTGTCAATATTATCGGAAAATTTGATTTACCCTTTAGAGCATTCAAAAGATCATCATACTTTGTGGAGTACCCCGCCAGTCGCTGAACATGATCATAATCGCCGCTTCGTAAGACTGCACCAGATTGACAAAAAGTGCCTAAATCAATGACTAATTGCCTGATGCTAGCATCATAAATAAGATGAACACTAGAGAACAAGATATTGATCGATAATGAGAAAGCATCTACTTGCTGACACCGATACCATGGACCGAGCTCGGGATCAAAAAAGGTGGATATAGGTTCAGGAAGTTCCATCACCCCTGATGAAGGCTTGATATTTGATAAATCAATCGGCACTTGCCCACAAGCACTAGGGAAAATAATTAAATTGTTGGCCGATAGGTCTCCGAAATCAACACGCTTCTGTTCGAGAAATAATAAGCAAAGCAAACCTTGCATGACAGCAAGACAATGAGCCGATTCATCGAAATTATTGTGTAAAAAAAATGTTAATGTTAACCAACCCTTGGACGACCTTTCAATTAAGGCTGGGAAAGACCGCTCAGCACTGTCTCCAGATCGACAAATCTCTAAGACACGAGGCTGTGAAAATAGTTCGAGCTGTTCACCATGCTCCTGAGATAAGCTGTAATCTCGTAGCAAGCGTTTATTGTCCTCAAAATCGATAGGAAATAAGAAGTTATAAAACTCAAAACAAGCATCCGAGATGCTCAAGTCCGGACACTTAAGGAGTCGACGTGACTGACTGTAAGTTCCCTGACCATTGTTTTTTGCAGACATTAAGAAAATATCAGATCCATCCCATAAAAAAATCGATGGTTCAGTATCATCTTCCTCCCCTTCGTTAGCAGAGAATAAAAATGGCGACTTGTCACCCTTGCGAAAATCGTCACGACTACTCAAAAGAGATAACAGCACCGATAAACTTGGAGCGGACTCCTTAGAGTTAAAACCATGAGCTGAGCGGATTACACGTGACAAGTTATCGTAATTATGCTGAATAACCCTCGCTTCGACAGACAATGCCTGAGGAGCACTATGAGAAACATCAATATCCAAAATAAATACCTTACGTAGACACACCTGGGCGGTGATTAAAATCAGTCATAGTGATCAGATTGATGTTACTTCTCAAGTCGTGAGGCTATTTATCACACATTTAATGATTATTTAATCCGTTTTCTTTCACTCAATCATTATCGACCCTTAAATAAAAATTAAAAACTAGTTTTTCAATCTTATTATCGATATCTCATGTACAAAGACACACTGAATGATTATTATAAAATTGTGTTGTTAGTACTCGCAAAGGATGGCTCATCGATGGAGGGCCGTTATGCGAAAAAATTTAAGACACTCTCCAAATACAATCGCCCAACCTAACATTGACCAAGCGCATCTTAATCAAAAGATCATTCAATTTATGATGCTTGAGTCTTCAAGTTGTGGCGAAATAGCATCACCTGTAAAAGAAAAAATATCACGGGGATGCTGTTATGGATACGCTCTAGTCTTCGCGTACATGCACGCTGTTGGAAAAGCTCAATGGTGGCAGGAGTCCCTAGAGGCCTTATCCAGTTGGGATGGATCATCGCACTCTCTTGAAGAAATCATAACACCTAGCGATTCGGATTCACCTCAAGGAGAGACACGTTACTCATTAATCACGCGCATTATTCATTACGTGTTATTTCATCAGGTGGGCGCTGCCAGCATTCCAGGCTTTAGTCGTATGCCGCAAACTGATTTAACAAAACCCTCAAACACACCATCTGACGTGAGATTTTCATCTGACCAATATACGATTGCAGAACAGAATATTGCCAGCGGTTATTTCAGTGCCGATGATCTAGATCAGCTATTACAACACGATTTTTTCTCGTCCCCCAGTATGCTAATCGCCTCTATTCATAAACCTCATCATGATAACGGACATTCTCTGGCTATTGTCTATGATAAAACACTCCAGCTATGGATACTCTATGATTCGAACATGCATGAAGGATCGATGACTTTTCGAAGTAAGAATGATCTTATTATTCAACTCTTAGGTAACTACACACCCAATATCCAGCTGCAGCTAATTAGCTTAGATCATTCATACACTGCACAAAAAAATCAAACACTATTTCAAAAAACCTATGAGAAGATTTACAAAACAAAACCATTAACATTGGTAAAATCACACGGGTATGTAGCACATGGCAGTCAATCCACTGTATTAAAAATACAAGAAAACATCATTGATGCACTTAGCTCATCGCGATCTGGACAAGTGATAGATATGAGCAAGAAATTACTCACTGTGACCGAAGTTGGCGACACTGAACTGACTAATGCAATGTGCATGAATAAGCAGTTTTACGATGTCATGCTAACTGCTGCTAAAGATCTTTCTTCGGCACGATACGTTATCTTGCAATCATTGTTTAAAAAAAATCTTGCTGGGAATACCGGCTACAAACGCCTCTCTATGAGCTATTCACCAGAAAAAGCCTGTACATTACTATCAAGATGCTTAACCTGCTCCACCCACTTATCGGAGCCAACTTTAATCCGGTTATTCGAACAAATTTTTAACGGACGATTAATAGACGACTGGCGTGAGAGCGCCCATCTGCTTACTCACCCTGAGCTATTATCATTCTTTATGCGAATGTCAGAACATTCACCCTCCATTGCAGACTCATTTAAAGCGTTATTACTGAATAAAAATCATCAAGGCACAACAGGGTTAGAGCTAATAGTCAGCCAATATCCACAACAGTTTGAGAAACTCCTCTACTGCTGCTATGACAATATTCCACTATCAGAAATGATGGGGCAAATTCTAGGTCTTCACGGGAAAACCAAAGAGATCGCCACCAACCATCCATTTATAATGGCACGCTTACACAATATCATAGGGCTTATTGAAAATAATCATTATCTTGCTTCTGGTTTAATGGCTTACTACCAGCGGGTACGATCCACTCATAAATGCCTAGATATCCCCGTGCAGCAAACCATGCAATCGATCGGAGATAGTGCAATTAAAAATCGCACATTCAAAAAGCAAATCATTCATACCTGCATTAAACCTCTCCTATCAATCATTGAAAGGCATGCACCGACTAATTACTCGACAACATTTTCACGAAATTTATTAAGATCCGATAAATTAATCAACACTCGTCAAATCAGAGACGTACTCAATGGAACTGATTTTGAAAATGATTACCGCGCCTATCTCGATATCATCGATCAGCTCATTATGCATGGCATTCAAAATACCTCTGGATGCATGACTCTTATCGATCAACTCAAAACAGCATTCAGCGCCATGAAACTGCTTGAAGATCACAAGTCTTCAACAATTTCCCGCTTATTTTACCAAAAAAATCATACACAATTACCAGCGTCATTCGCCACAACACTAAGCAATAAGATCAATCAATTTCAACAAGGCCTGATGAGCGAAGATGATCACTCCACAGCGACTCACGAGTCATTGGATACCAGTGAGACACGTAATCCATTATTCAAGGCGTTCATTGGTATTTGTATCAACATCGCTGAATGGTTTGAAGGCATAAAATGTGCTTTGTTTCTATAACCACTCATCACACACAGACTCAATTGCATTAGATAACCGCTTAGGCCTGTGATAAGATGGCGCAATTTTAAGTACAAACATTACTCAGAAACGATGCAACGCTACCTGAATCTCAACATCCTACGCGCCGCCCTGCCCTTTATTCTTGCCAACGCTAGCATTCCATTGATTGGCGTGATGAACATCGCCATCGCGGGCCATCTGGGCAGCAGTGATTATCTAGCAGCACTCAGTATCGGCAGCATGGTGGTTGGTATTCTGTTTTGGTGGCTGAGTTCATTGCGCATGGGTACAACGGGACTGATTGCACAAGCTTCGGGGCAAGGCGACACCTTGCGCATGAACAACATCCTTAGCAATAGCTTTTTGCTGGCTATCATCATTTCACTGATAGCTTGGCTATGTCATGGTCCAATTCTGAGTATAGCGTACGCCATCACACAACCTGCAACCTCCCTCAAACCATTGATCACGGTGTACTTCAACATACGACTTATTGGCATGCCAGCGGTTCTGATTAATTACATTATCATAGGCAGTTTAATTGGTCTCAAACAAGGCCGTGATGCACTTCTCACCACACTGACTCTACTAGTGACAAGCACCTTGCTTGGAGTTGTTTTGGTCTATGGATGCGGTTGGCATAATACCGGGATAGCTATTGCCGATGTCATCGGTCAGTGTTGCTCAATGATCGTAGGCTTAGCACTGTTACATCGACATCACCCTCTGACCGCGCTGCGTAATATCACAAAGACTATTTTTCGATGTGACAAAACACTCATGATCAACCTCATCAGCATGCAGCGTGACTTGTTTTTAAGAACCGTCGCCCTGTCAATTGGGTTTGGCTTTTTTACTGTAGCCAGCACACAACTGGGTACAAACACCTTGGCCGCTAATACGGTGCTGCTCAATCTAACCTTCTTTTCTGCTTATTTTCTCGATGGTTTTGCCAATGTGGCCGAGGGTCAAATCGGCACCAGTCTTGGTCAAGGTGATCGTGAAACCACCTACATACTTATGGCACAAACTGGTGTCTGGATGGCAGTCTGCGCTTTATTGATCGGGCTGTGTTACCTAACCCTGGGCCAGTTTGCCATACAAGGCCTAACATCCATTACTGGCATCCAAGTGATTGCTCTACACTACCTACCTTTCGCTGCAGCACTGCCTTGTGTTGCGGCCCTGAGTTATTGGTTGGACGCGATCTATGTTGCTGCCTTACAACAACGACACTTGCGTAATTCAGCCATCGTTGCTTTTGTGATCTTTATCGGATTGCATGCCATCACTGACTCATCGAGTAACGTGGCACTGTGGTCAGCTTTTTTATGCTTTTTTCTCTCACGCGGCTTGTATCAACTACTCTTCCTTAGACGTGCTCTGGGGCAATCATTGACGACCACCGATGACTTTAAACCATCGACTGTGCAAGCTTGAGTAAACATAATCAACGAAACACGTTTATCTGAATCATGGCGACACCGAATAAGTCAATGCCTTGGAGATACCTATTCAAAGTGCTCATGATGCACGGGTGATGCATCACGATTGAAAGAGTGATACAACCGATAACTATCACACCCGGTTAAGCCCACACAATGCAAGCATTTCATCGTGAATGTTTGCACTTAGTCGACTGCAACTGGATATTTGATAGCATACTCATCCTAATTTATTCTTCTAATTTTTCTCTGATTTTAATTTTTCTCTGATTTCCTCTGATTTTGATTTTTCTAATTTTTGTAAAGAGCAGTCTGGATTACTATCCTTATTACAATCTGTATTAGAGCAGGTGCATGCCTCCCACATATGTTTATCACCAGTATCATATGAGGTTCTGGTGACACAAAAGTAACAGTTTGTGTTGCCACAACCCGCCGAGACTTCTACACAATCATCATTTTCACAAGCAGTATTCCCCTTCGTGTGGGGAACAAGGCATTGTGTACAGCTGCTACAACAATTCTGAAAGCTAACATTACAACTAGAACTCATCACTAAAGGTGAAAACATCAAAAAAACCATCATAACAAGGCTTCCCCGAAAAAAATTAGATGT
>DCQA01000022.1 GCA_002323325.1 Coxiellaceae bacterium UBA1530
TAATGATACGCATGGCACTTTTCAAATTCATCATATTCTCCAATGGCTTTCAGGTGGTCGATATCTTGCTGCCTACGAGAGGCTGCGTAAGTAGAAGCATCAATCTTTATGGAGGCAGCATCCTTGTCGGTCCATGACCTTTTGATGAGAATATTCTTGTACTTAATTCCCGAAAACCAACGTCTAAATCGACATTCACCATGAAAACTCCAAAATGTTGCCGAAATAGGAGTTGACCAACAAATATGATCAACGCCAATTTGACTCGCCAATTGAAGTAATTGGTCGAAAGGTGAGCTGGTTGTGGATGTAATCGATGCAGCCAGAGCTACGCGCTCTAAAAAAAATTTTGCAGACTCCCTGACATCAAGCAGATCAGCAGCCCTGATAAGTTGATCTCTTAATGTATTCGGAGTTGCTAATTGATCACCCATGAAAATTTGACGATACCGCAATGCGGTCAACACCGAACTCATTTTGGCTTCAACAGAGGCATGCGTAATAGCAGCAATTTTATAGGCAGCAAAAACAAGACCTTCAAAATCATTGACAAAAAATGCTCCAATACCAAGGGTACGCATAGCGGCACCATCAGAGACACCATCGCTTGCCTGATAGAAGGGATTCTCTGATTGCAACAGTTTATAAATCTGCCCTTTGTACTTCTTATCTGTATTGCCACGCCGATTATCAATACCTGAAGGGAACAAAGTAGATTGTTTCATTGTAATCGGTGGAGTTGAGCGGAAATTTGCGACAATATCCGAGTGGTCAAATCCGCCACACTTCAGCAGTGATTCTGCGACAAGAATTGTCTGCACGAAATCATCAGCATCTCCAACCTCATCGAATCGTGCATTGGCCCAAATCAATCCAATCAGGCCGTTGTAGATGGAGTGAGCCAACTCATCTGAGGTTCTGGAGAAGATCCCTTCACCAGTGCTTACATTGATTGCCGATGCTCCCTCATCATTAATCAACACACGGGGGCTAGAAACATTTCCAACAATTAATTCATAGTCAATCCCAAAAGCATTCAATACATCGCGTGTAGAACTTAGATTAAGCTGTGGCGGCTCGTTGTCTTCTTTTCGAGCTGTAATAAAATATATTTGGCCGCCATTCCTCCGGAAGTTCTTGATAATACTTAGGCCGTCTCGAGTTATGTTGTTGGTACCATAATGAAAAAATGTACCATCTAAATCAATGAACAACGATGCCATAGCCACACACAACTTCTCGTAATACTACACAGCATATGATGCGAAAGCAATGAAGTGAAAGAGTGAATAACACTGTTAATCAGAGCCAAAGCAACGATGGCTAATTAGATGATAATATTTAGGCGCAGCCTCTTAGTGCATTAGAAACTTTGGTCAAAAAAATTGTAGCCAAAGTATTTACAGTCTTCATCGTAAAATGATGCACACTTTTCTTTTAGGGCTGGGGAAAGACTTTCCCAAAGCTGCAAAGAATGAATGCCTTTCTGGTCATTTTCTTTTTGTGTCTGCAAAGCTAACTCACAAGTGAAGCCGAGATCAGGATTTAACATTTTAAGCTTCTGTATTCCATCCAGCGGACTTTCAAGCTTAATGACTACATCAATAAAGCTTTTGACTCCCATGTTGTGGTAGTTGATCTGGGGTGTTGCGTGAACATAAGCTAGTTGCAAAAAATTTGCTGTTGAAACAATATTTGAAACATAGTTGGAGAATTTATTCTTTAAAACTTTTATATCATCGGCAGATGGGGCCTGAGCTAATTTAAGCAGGCCTGGCCTTACCATAAAAAAGGCCGAGATCAAACGAGCACGTGGATGACGTGTTATAGCAAATGTAGTATATTCGTTTAATAGATTAAACTCGTCAGGATAGAAGTGCTTTAGGATAGGGAGTGTCATATGTGCTTTATCTAAAAAAAGATTATTGCTAAGCGAATTGGGTTCAGGTGCTGGCATATCTTCATGACCCCAAAAAAAATTGTTGCGCGTTTCATAGCGCATTAAACTCGTTCTAACCGTGATTCCTGCACACTTGGGAACATGGATAAAGCAAAATCTACGTGAATCACTGATAATCATTATTCCAGCGCCTCAAGTAAACCATGGTTCAAAGTTGAATGCAAATCATAGCAGAACAGATATTGAGCAACGAACTCCATCGGATTGGCAATATTGTGTTCGCGAAGTATTCGCCTGGTCAATAGCCCAATGTTAATAAATTCTCTGCAAATATACAAATAATAAACAAGGTTAACGGCCAAGGTAATGATTTCTTTATTGCGTATCATAGTTATCAGGGTTAATCCATGCAAGTAACCTTAGACACTGCTGTGCTTTCTTGAATTTATGGAAGGAGTAGAGAGCATCATCCAAGCAAGACGCGGATGATGAATATAAGCCATTTTGAGCTGGACACTGGAAATACCTATAATATTTCTAGCTAACTTTTTAAAGGTACTCCGAGTAATATTCCTCTTCTTCGTTCAGCGGGTCATCTGTATAAGAATCCATCGTCATTATTTACTGGACACTGATATTGCAGAAGTGCTCCTGCACTAGCTTGACCGAGTATAGATTGCGCTTGATGACTAAATGGCTGCTGCAATTGAAGCAAATAAACACTTGGAAAGATGCTCATCCTTTGCATCAATTTCTGCAGTATCGGTTTGCAAGTGCTTCAGAAGTCTTGATCTTCCTTGCAAACTTTTGAACTCAGCTCCAATGATTGTGATGAAATCTCTGGCAATTGATGGCGTGATGAATTACCTCGCGTAAACATAGAATCTGATGGGTTTACCGCAGTCATTGCTGTATCTTTTCTATACGCTCAGAGGTATCGCTTATCGCTTGAACTGGTGAAGTTGGCTCAGTCCTGGCCAACAGTGATTTGAATGCAGAAGAGTTGAAAGCTAGACGTTTTCAGAAAGATGACATCAATTAATTGGAGGCCACCTGGTTGACGCGTTTATCAAAAAGCCCCCTCATTTGAGGAGGCGGTATTGGTCGTCTGAGTTAGGTTGGCTCAGAACACATCCACTTC
>DCQA01000011.1:0-4965 GCA_002323325.1 Coxiellaceae bacterium UBA1530
CCCTATAGTTTGTATCAAAGAGCGAGAAGAGCGCAAGAAACCCTCTTTATCAGCATCAAGAATGGCCACAAGTGACACCTCTGGCATATCTAATCCTTCACGTAGTAAATTGATACCCACAAGCACATCAAACACTCCAAGACGTAAATCTCGAATAATTTCGACACGCTCAACGGTATCGATATCGGAATGTAAATAACGAACCTTAATACCTTGCTCTTTGTAGTAGTCAGTTAAATCCTCTGCCATGCGTTTTGTTAAGGTTGTGACCAAGATCCGTTCCTCTTTAGCCACACGCTGGTGAATCTCAGATAACAAATCGTCCACCTGAGTTTCAAGTGGACGAATTTCCACCTCTGGATCAACTAACCCTGTTGGACGCACCAACAGCTCAACAGTATTATCTGAGTGAGACTGCTCATAGTCGCCAGGAGTCGCTGAGACATAGACCGTCTGAGGAGCCAGTCGCTCAAACTCCTCAAAGGTCAATGGACGATTATCTAACGCGCTTGGCAAACGAAATCCATAGTTAACTAGGTTTTCTTTTCGTGCTCGATCCCCACGAGACATACCCCCCACCTGCGAAACAGTGACATGAGATTCATCAATAAACATCACCGTATCTTTGGGTAAATAATCCATTAGCGTCGGTGGTGCCTCACCAGGCAGCCTCCCAGACAAATAGCGGGAATAGTTTTCAATCCCAGAGCAATAACCCAGCTCTAACATCATCTCAATATCAAATCGTGTTCGCTCCTCTAAGCGCTGACTCTCGACTAGCTTATTTAACTCGTTAAGCTCGATAAGTCGTTTGGATAAATCCTCCTTGACACAATCAATTGTCTTAAGCACACGGGAACGTGGTGTAACGTAGTGCGTCTTTGGAAAGATGGTTAATCGTGGTACTTTTCGAATGATTCGACTAGTCAATGGATCGAAGTAGGAAAGACTATCGACCTCATCATCAAATAGCTCTATCCGAATCGCCTCCTTCTCTGAATCGGCTGGAAACACATCAATCACATCCCCACGAACACGATAACGTGAGCGCTCGAATACATTATCATCGCGCTGGTATTGCATTTCTGCCAATCGACGCAGGATATCACGCTGATCGATACGTTCACCTCGTGATAAGTGCAATACCATACTCAGATATAATTTGGGATCGCCTAAACCATAGATTGCCGATACCGTTGCCACCACAATCACATCACGTCGCTCAAGCACAGCTTTAGTTGCCGATAAACGCATTCGCTCTATTTGCTCATTCACTGAAGCGTCTTTTTCGATGTAGGTCCCGGAACTTGGTACATAGGCTTCTGGTTGGTAATAGTCATAATAGGATACAAAATATTCCACCGCATTTTTTGGGAAAAAATCTCTAAGCTCAGAATACAACTGTGCGGCTAGCGTTTTATTAGGGGCTAGAACGATAGCTGGTCTTTGTAGATCTTGAATCACATTTGCAACAATGAATGTTTTTCCAGATCCAGTGACGCCCAACAACGTTTGTTGATATAAACCATCCTGTATACCATCTGACAACTGCTTAATCGCGCGGGGTTGTTGGGCAGCGGGTTTGAAGGGAGCTTGTAACTCAAATAGATTGTTCATCGGGTCGTCAATCACTACAAAAACACAACCATACCGTAAAGGATTCGCCTTGTCAGTGACAGATACGAGATAATTGCAACAAAGGTAGACTTTGTTACTCTATGAAAAGAATCATCATGGATGTGTAACATGGCAATCTCTTTTTTATGGATTTTAACCGGCTTAGGAATCATCACTCTAATGTCACAGTGGGCCGCGTGGTGGATTAAAATCCCGCCCATTCTCTTTTTACTCCTCATCGGCATTTTAATTGGGCCTATTTTCGGATGGCTCTCACCAACAGAAGTCTTCGGCGAACTGCTCGAACCGATCATCTCACTTTCAGTAGCCGTGATATTATTTGAAGGAAGTCTGACGCTGAATCTCAAGCACATTCAGGGTGTTGAGGCGGTGATACGCAATCTTGTCACTATAGGCATTACCGTCACATGCCTTCTTGCATCCTTAGTCTGCCACTATCTTCTCGAAATCAATTGGGCCATCTCATTACTCTTGGGTGCTATCTGTACCATATCAGGACCAACCGTTGTCATGCCTATGCTTAGAACGATTTCCCCCAATCAAAAAATAACCAATATACTACGCTGGGAGAGCATTGCTGCAGATCCTATTGGTGCATTACTGGCGATTATCGTACTCACAGGTATCATTACACTGAATCAACATGGATCAACATGGTTCTTTGTTTTTTCCAGTTTAGAGACCTTAGTGGTTGGTGTTGGGCTTGGGATATTATTTGGCTATCTGCTTGGTAAGGCGCTTCAACTGCAATGGATACCCGACTTTTTGCATAATGTTGCCAGTTTATGCGTGGTATTATTCGCCTATACTCTCGCGAGCTCGTTACATGACAGCTCTGGACTCTTGACGGTTACTCTCATGGGCCTGTGGATCGCTAATCGTCACGAAGTGATAGCCAGTGAACTGCTAGGATTCAAGGAGAGCTTGAGCATACTCCTTATATCAGGTTTATTCATTTTAATTGCGGCGCAAATGCATCTTAGACAAACCGTTAGCCTCATTCCGTCCGCATGCGTGATTTTGATTGCTCTTCAATTTTTGATACGTCCCATCAGTGTCATCATCTGTACGTGGCGCAGCATGCTGTCGTTAAAAGAACGTGTGTTTCTTGCATGGATATCGCCAAAAGGAATTGTCTCTGCATCAGTTGCGGCCTTATTTGTTATTAAACTCAGCGATAATCATATCGATCAAGCCAATATTCTATTACCCCTCACGTTATTAATTATTATCGGTATGGTAATTTTTGAAGGTATCACCTCTCTTCCTTTAGCAAGATGGCTTCAGGTGTGTCAGCCTGAGCCAAAAGGTATTTTAATCATAGGTGCAAACCCTGTTGCACAAGCGATAGGAAAAGCGCTACAAGACGAGGGTATTCAAGTACTACTAACAGCATTTGAATGGCATCATAGCCACAGTGCTAGGATGGCAGGACTTCCTATTTACTTCGGTAACCCCATATCTGAACATGCCGATCGCCATCTAGACTTAGTCGGTCTAGGTAAATTATTTAGCATATCCACTTACCCCGATTTGAATGCATTAGCTTCACTCCGTTATGCTAAGGAGTTTGGCCAAAGGGAGGTCTACTCCATGCAAGTCTCATCAGAGTCAGAAGACAACTTTCAAGATAAATACCTTGCAGCTAAGCGCCATCATGGAAGAGCGTTATTTAATGGAGAACTGACTATCGATGCATTTACAGCCCAATTGGAACAGGGCAGTACGATTCGTAGTACGGCATTAACTGAAAACTTTTCCTTCCAAGATTATCAGAATCAACATCAGGACAAAGCCACTCTGTTATTTGCCATTTCTCCCAAAGGGCGATTACATATTTTCTCAGAGAGTGGACAACCCTCACCGGGTACTGGATGGAACATAGTCAGTCTAATTACTCCTCACTGAATCGGTTGACTTAGCAGAATTTTAGTACGATGATTTGCCCTCATTATCGACGGAGCCATACTCATGAGCCTAAAGCTATCCGATCGCGTCAATGCGATACAACCTTCCGCCACCATTGCAATGAATGTTAAAGCAAAGGCGCTTGCCGAAAAGGGCATCTCAGTCATTAACTTGAGTGTTGGTGAGCCCGATTTTGACACCCCTACTTTCATTCAAGACGCAGCTATGTTAGCTATGCGCGCCGGACAGACACGATACACAGCTGCAGATGGCTCACCCGCTCTTAAACAAGCCATTGCTGATAAATTACAACGAGACAATGAGCTACACTACAAGACTCAGGATATTTTAGTAACATCAGGTGCCAAGCAAGCTTTATTCAATGCGATGCAGGCCTTACTTAACCCAGAGGATGAAGTTATTATACCTGCTCCCTACTGGGTATCGTATCCCGATATGGTGTTGCTCACCGGCGCGAAACCCATTGTTGTTCATGCTGGTATTGATCAACAGTACAAAATATCTGCTGAGCAGCTGGAGGCAGCGATCACTCCAAAGACTCGCATGGTAATATTGAACAGTCCATCCAACCCCACAGGTGCATCTTACCAACACGACGAACTTCAGACCTTATCTAAGGTACTAATGAAGCACCCCCATATCTCAGTACTGAGCGATGATATTTATGAATACATTAACTTTGAAATGACACCATTCGTTAATATTGTAAATGTCTGTCCTGAGCTTCGAGAACAAACAATCATCGTTAATGGTGTTTCTAAGTCACATGCCATGACGGGTTGGCGTATTGGTTATGCAGCGGGGCCCAGTGGTGCCATAAGTGCTATGAAAAAACTACAATCACAGAGCACTTCTTGTGCAAATTCGATCGCACAGGCCGCAGCAGTAGCTGCGCTTGAGGCAACACGTGACAGCTTCTTCACACCAATGTTGAAGGCCTACCATGAACGACACCTTTGGTTACTTGAAGCAATTAATACTATTGAGGGCTTTGAAGCCATCCCTGCTCAAGGTACTTTTTACTTATTTGTCCGTGTTGAAGAGGCTATTCAGCAGCTCCGTCTTACGGATGACCTGTCATTTGCAAGCCTTCTACTTGAAGATGCTCATGTCGCTACAGTTCCTGGTACAGCCTTCGGAAGTCCTGGCTATTTACGCTTATCTTTTGCAACCAAGCTTGAGGCTCTACAACAAGCTGTACAGCGTATAGCACAAGTTGTGAAACAGTAGGCACCTCATCTGGTTAATAATCTGACAATAACGGTAAATGCATGAATAAATTATCATAAAGGGATTGACCATTGCCTTACTCGCGATTAATATAGCTTTCGCTTTGAGTTGCAATGATCTTCCCCGGTAGCTCAGTGGTAGAGCAGGTGACTGTTAATCACTTGGTCG
>DCQA01000011.1:5256-7316 GCA_002323325.1 Coxiellaceae bacterium UBA1530
AGAGCAGGTGACTGTTAATCACTTGGTCGGTGGTTCAAGTCCGCCCCGGGGAGCCATTCTAAGCATGCTATCAGCCTTTCCTCGTTGACACTATAACCACTTCTCCATCAATCTCACTGTTATTAACACATTTAAGTAGGATGCTGGTTAGCTTTAACATCCTAATACTTATAGTTCACGCACTGTTATCTACTCATTATCTCTGAAATACTAGTGCATTTGGAAATATCCAGCTAAAACTCGAAAAAGAACAATACCGCTCTAAAAAAAGATTAAAAAATACTCAGAATTGTCTAGATAATTACTCGAGTAGACATCTTAGTTACTAAAAGGCTAATATACTTTTTTTATCGGGATACGATTATGAAAAAACAACTCTGCTCTCTAATTATTACTATTTATCTAGCTATACCCGCGATAGGAATGGCTGATCAAAATTATCAAATAGAGCTGATTATTTTTTCACACCCAATCAGCAAAGGCATCAGTCAAGAACAGTGGCCACAGGATGAGATCTCCCTTCCTAATACCACCAACACAGTAACATTAGAATCTACGACAGGTAATGATGAAGTAGTCAGCACGCTTAATGATCAGACACAGATCAACACAGATACACCGATTTTATTACCAAAAACACAATGGAAGTTAATCTCTGAGGATCAACATCTCCGACGACACCCAGACTACCACGTGCTTTTACACGAGGCCTGGATGCAGACAATACCAAGAAACGCAAATAATCCGACGCGGATTCATCTATACGGTGGACAAACTTACCAACGGAACGGAAAAACCCTTAGGGACAGTAGCCAAGATACTCCCACCTCCTTCGAACAAGCAAAGACCTGGCAAATAAACGGTGTAATGTCACTCTTTCTAAACCGCTACATCAATACACAATTCAATCTAGCCTTTGCAATGCCTTCAAGTCAGTTTGAAACCCTTAACCATAATCCTCACTCCGCTAAACCTTCTCACCAACCTTTCACATACTTTATGCTCAATCAAAAACGTCGCACTAAAAGTAACGAACTCAATTATATTGACCACCCAGTCTATGGAGTCCTAATGAAAGTCACTAGGATCTAACCAAGTAACTTTAGCAATAGATAAACTTTATTGTCTTTATTAAGCAGTAGATCTTGCATAATGATCAGCAGCAAGAGATTAGAAATTTCTTAAATCATACTTCATAAAAGTGTTGTCCGAGTAATCGTTCCAATAAAAATTTTCGCAATTTGGATAGTGCGATTCGATACCTCTTAAATACGTTCGTGCATAAATACCACTAGATCCATAAAATAAACCCGTTTTTTTGTAAAAAAGAAGACACCCTCCTTTATATCGATTGATGAAATTTGGATATATCTTAAACTCACCCATGTCATGTTGATTTTCTTGAAAGCTTTGATTAATGTCATATCGCCATTCATAATCATCAGAGTAATCAGAACCATATGCAAATGGGTCAAAGTTAGAAAAAACGATTAACACTATGGAAACATAAAACAATTTCAATATCATTTTTGATATGCTCACAACTATCCCCCCTAGTGAAAAATCACCATATGAGAACAACTTATTAACCATTATAGAATATAAAATCACGAGAAGAAAATATCATGGATAATGATTGATTGTTTTGCTTATCTCCTAAAAATAATTACAAGATTAGACCCCTCGCGCATCACTTATCATTATAATTTTGTAATAAGAATATTGTCTACTAGAATAAAAAAGACATAAGGAGGAAAAAATGAGCCTTTCATTAGAAAAATTGTCAAAGGTAAGAATAGCTATAGCAATCATCATTTCCTTAGCCGCATTAATGAATCCAAATATTTCACAAAGCAACTATCAATATAATGTTGAAGATTCACTGAAATCAAGCATCCCAGGATATACTAAAAATGAACCACAAAGAGTTCAACTCGGTGTATATACTCGCCAGCTAAAAGCAGATCATAAACTCACAAAACCGATCGACAGCAGTGACCATCCTGCATCATATACTCAAAATGAAGTTGGAGTTTTATTAAAATATAATGTTAATAATT
>DCQA01000009.1:0-10572 GCA_002323325.1 Coxiellaceae bacterium UBA1530
CGAGCTAGCTCACTATCAATCTGAAGCAATGCGTACTGAGGCAAAAGCAGAAGCGGCATCGATCATTGAGCAGGCAAATACCCGAGCTAATCACATGATAGAAGAGGCAAAGACTATTGCTCGAGTTGAGGGTAGTCGTTTGGTGGAATTGGCTAAAGAAGATATTCAAAAAGAATACACACAAGCAAAAGAGCTGCTGATTGCGCAAGTCGGGCAATTAGCGATTGATGGTGCTCAAAAAGTTTTACAAAACGAGCTCTCGAGCAACTTAGATCTCAATCATGCGATTATTTCAGATACTGTGGGTGAGGTGTAATGTCACAGTATTTAACAATGGCTAGGCCTTATGCAAAAGCACTGATGGGGCAAGCCGAACAAGCTCAGACAACGCGTGAATGGCTGTTAGTGCTAAGCACACTTAAACAAGCTGTTCAGGTACAAGCTATGCGAAGTATTCTTGATAGTCCTCACTATCAAGATCATCAAAGAGAGTCTATTTTGCTAGACGTTGTCGCTGCTTTGCCCGATTTATCGGATTCTTTTCTTAAAACCGTGAAGGATTTTGTAAAAGTATTAAGTTGTAACCAGCGTTTGGCGATATTGCCTGAGATTTTTCAGTTATATCAATCACAACTTGAAAAGAGAGAAGGTGTTGTTACTGCGCAAGTACGCTCAGCGAGGGCGTTGGTGGATAAAGAGGTGGCTTCCGTCAAGCAGTACTTAAATAGCACGCTGAGTGCGCAAGCACAGTTAGAGTTGAGTGTTGATGCGTCTTTGATTGGGGGCATCGTTATTCAAGTTGGAAGTTGGGTTTTGGATGGTTCAGTCAGCAATAGACTTGCCCGTTTAAGTGAAAGTTTAAGAGGTTAATAGCGATGTCAGTGTCACAATTAGAAGCATCAGAGATTAGTAAGATTATTCAGTCTCGAATTGATAGTCTGAATATCCAGGCTGAAGTCAGAACAGAAGGTACGATTGTTAATTTAAAAGATGGTATCGTTCGAATATACGGGTTAAATGATGTCATGTTTGGGGAGATGATTGAGTTTCCAGGCGGGACATTTGGTTTGGCGTTTAATTTAGAGAGAGACTCGGTTGGTGCCGTGGTTCTCGGTCCTTATGGCCATTTAGAAGAAGGTATGGTGGCACGTTGTACAGGTAAAATTCTTGAGGTTCCTGTTGGTGAAGCTTTGCTTGGTCGAGTGGTTGACACGCTGGGCCGTCCTATTGACGGCAAAGGATCTATTGAAACCGATCTGATGTCAGCCATTGAAAAGATTGCACCAGGTGTGATTGACAGGCAGTCCGTCGACCAGCCTTTACAGACAGGAATTAAGTCAATTGATGCTATGGTACCTATCGGTCGCGGTCAGCGTGAATTGATTATCGGTGATCGCCAGATTGGAAAAACAGCAATAGCCATTGATACAATCATCAATCAAAAAGATACCGGCGTTAAGTGTATCTACGTTGCTATTGGGCAAAAAGCTTCTTCAGTTGCTGCAGTTGTGCGTAAACTGGAAGAGCATGATGCTCTAAAGCATACGATCATTGTTGCAGCAAATGCATCTGATGCTGCGTCACTTCAATACTTGGCTCCTTATGCCGGTTGTTCAATGGGAGAATACTTTAGAGACAAAGGTGAAGATGCCTTGATTGTTTACGATGATTTGACTAAACAAGCGTGGGCGTATCGTCAGATTTCTTTATTGCTTCGTCGTCCACCTGGTCGTGAAGCATACCCAGGTGACGTATTTTACTTGCATTCTCGCTTGCTCGAGAGAGCAGCTCGTGTTAATTCAGATTATGTTGAAAAAATGACAGATGGCGCTGTTAAAGGTAAAACAGGATCATTGACAGCCTTGCCCATTATCGAAACACAAGCGGGGGATGTTTCAGCATTTATTCCAACGAATGTCATATCCATTACGGATGGCCAGATCTTCCTTGACGTGAACATGTTTAACTCTGGGATTAGGCCAGCAATCAGTACGGGGTTGTCGGTATCTCGCGTGGGTGGTGCAGCACAGACAAAAATCGTTAAAAAACTCGCGGGAGGTCTTCGTATTGCCGCGGCACAGTATCGAGAGTTAGAAGCATTCTCACAATTTGCATCTGATTTGGATGAAGCCACTCGGAAACAATTAGAACGCGGTCAGCGTATCTACGAAATGTTAAAGCAATCGCAATACCAACCTTTAGATGTAGCGCAAACTGCTTTCTCATGGTTTGTGGTAGAAAAAGGTTATCTCGACGATGTTGAGTTAAATAAAGTGATTAGTTTTGAATCGGCATTACATGCTTACTTAGCTGATACTCAGGTTGATCTGATGAAGTCTATTAATAATAAGGCAACATTAGACGCTGATACGCTCAAACAGATGGAGCACGTCTTAGAGCAGTTTAAATCGACACAGTCTTGGTAGATAACAAACGAGGAAAGTGACCATGTCACGCGCTAGAGAAATTCATAAGAAAATGTCCAGTGTTAAGAGTACTCAAAAGATTACTCGTGCAATGGAACTTGTGGCGTCTAGTAAGATGCGTAAAGCTCAAGATAGAATGGCATTATCGAAGCCCTATGCTACTCATATTCGTGATGTTATTGCGCACGTAGCTGCTAGTCACAGCGAGTTTAAGCACCCATACATGGAGCAGAGAGAAGAGATAAAACGTGTTGGTTTTATCATCGTTTCTACAGATCGAGGCTTGTGTGGTGGATTAAACATGAACCTGTTTCGAACTGTATTAAGAAAAATGAAAGGGCTTTCCGAAAGCGGGATTGAGATTGATGTCTGTTTTATTGGACGTAAAGCAGAAAGTTTTTTCTCACGCCTAGATGTAAATGTGGTTGGCTCTGCATCTGGCTTAGGAGATACGCCTGCTATCACTGATTTAGTGGGAGTTGTTAAGGTGATGTTAGATCGTTTCGATTCCGGACAGTTAGATCAAGTCTTTGTTGTTGCGAATAGTTTTGTTAATACAATGACACAAAAACCCTTTGTTCGTGAGCTGCTGCCATTACAGCCGGAGTCATCGTCAAAGCAGGGCCATTGGGATTATATTTACGAGCCAGATGATTCATCAGTGTTAATGACTGAGCTGTTAGTCCGTTACATCGAGTCGCAAGTTTATCAGGCTGTGATTGAAAATATTGCTTGTGAACAAAGTGCGAGAATGGTTGCGATGAAAAGTGCAACGGATAACGCGGCATCACTAATAGACGAGCTAAGATTGGTCTACAACAAAGTAAGGCAATCAAGCATTACACAAGAGATTTCTGAAATTGTGGCAGGGGCTGCTGCTGTAGAATAAGTAACAGAGGTATATTGAAATGAGTACACAGGTAACGCAAATGGGTGAGATTATTGAAGTAATTGGTGCGGTCATCGATGTTGAGTTTGAAAGTGGTTCAGCACCAAAGATTTATGATGCCTTAACCGTAAAAGAAACCGGATTGGTTTTAGAAGTTCAACAACAATTAGGTGATGGTATCGTTCGCACAATTGCAATGGGTGGTACCGAAGGTCTTAAGCGTGGGTTGGAGGTTTCAAATACAGGAGGCCCTATTGAAGTGCCTGTTGGTAAAGAAACGCTAGGTCGTATTATGAATGTACTGGGTGAGCCTATTGATGAGGCAGGACCTATCGGAGAACAAGAGCGCTTACCTATCCATCGTGCTGCACCGGATTTTACTGACCAGTCTGGTAGCACCGAAATTTTAGAGACAGGTGTGAAAGTCATCGATTTATTATGCCCATTTTCAAAAGGGGGTAAGGTTGGATTATTTGGTGGTGCTGGTGTGGGTAAAACAGTCAATATGATGGAGCTCATTCGTAATATTGCGGTTGAGCACAGTGGTTACTCAGTATTTGCTGGAGTTGGTGAGCGAACCCGTGAAGGAAATGATTTCTATCATGAGATGACCGACTCTAATGTTATCGATAAAGTATCTTTAGTATATGGTCAGATGAATGAGCCACCAGGTAACCGTTTGCGAGTCGCTTTAACCGGTTTAACAATAGCCGAGCAATTCCGAGATGAGGGTCGAGATGTTCTATTGTTTATTGATAACATCTATCGATATACGCTTGCCGGTGTAGAAGTATCAGCCTTATTAGGACGTATGCCCTCAGCGGTGGGTTATCAACCTACCTTGGCTGAAGAAATGGGTAATTTGCAAGAGCGCATTACTTCAACAAAGACTGGGTCAATCACATCAATTCAAGCGGTATATGTCCCTGCAGATGATTTAACAGATCCATCTCCTGCGACGACTTTTTCGCATTTAGATGCCACGGTTGTGTTATCCCGTCAAATTGCGGAACTTGGAATTTATCCAGCCATTGATCCGTTAGATTCTAGTAGTCGTCAGCTAGATCCTCTTGTTGTTGGGGATGACCATTATTCCGTTGCTCGTGCAGTACAACAAACTTTGCAGCGCTACAATGAATTAAAAGATATTATCGCGATCTTGGGTATGGATGAATTATCTGAGGAAGATAAATTGACTGTAAAAAGAGCTCGTAAGATGCAGCGCTTTTTATCACAACCATTTTTTGTTGCTGAAGTTTTTACAGGTTCCCCAGGGAAGTATGTCTCTTTGAAAGATACGATTGCAGGCTTTAAGGGCATATTGAATGGTGATTACGATGAGATTCCAGAGCAAGCATTTTATATGGTCGGAAGTATTGATGAAGTTGTTGAAAAGGCTCGCGAGTTATAAAAAGGGTTCGGACAATGATAGAAAAAACCATGAAATTGACCATCGTCAGTGCAGAGGCTGCATTATTCTCAGGTGAAGTGACAAGATTGATCGCAACTGGCGGTTCTGGTGAGTTAGGAATATATCCAGGGCACACGGCATTACTAACGGCAATAAAGCCCGGCACCGTCGAATTTATTCTTGAGACTGGTGAGAGTCACGTCTACTACACTTCAGGCGGATTTCTTGAAGTGCAGCCAGAGGTCGTCACTATTTTAGCGAACACAGCCAGTCGAGCGGAAGATCTGGATGAGTTGGCGGCGCAAACAGCTAAAGAGCAAGCAGAGGCTGCTCTATCAGATAAAGGAAAATCAGTAGATTATGCTCAAGCTATGACTGAGTTAGCTGAAGCTACTGCTCAGCTTCGAGCTATCCAATCGATACGAAAACATATCAAGTCATAATCTTTTTAACAGTGAGAGATGCCGAATCGATAATTGTACCAGTACGTGTCTGAAACTGTTTGTCGATATCATGGGGTAATTTATGAGTTTAAGTATTATTGTTCTAGCTGCTGGTAATGGTAAGCGAATGTGCTCGGGTGTACCCAAAGTTCTTCATGAACTAGCTGGAGTTCCCATGGTGGAGCGTGTTATTCGTACCGCTAAATCATTAAACCCAGACTCAATTCATGTGGTTTATGGTAGTGGTGGAGAGCAAGTTAAGCAGACTTTATCTCATTTGCCGGTGAACTGGATTCGTCAAGAAGATCGATTAGGAACTGGGCATGCTGTTTCACAAGCCCTGCCTTTTTGTCATGAGGACGATCAAGTGCTGGTGCTATATGGTGATGTACCTTTGATATCGTATGACACATTGAATGTCTTGCTAGAACAAACGCCAGAACATGCGCTCGGTTTGGTAATCATCAACAAAGATAATCCTGCGGGCCTAGGGCGTATTATTCGTAATGAATTGGGTAATATTATTGCTATTGTCGAAGAAAAAGATGCTAATGAGCAAGAAAAGAAAATTACAGAAGTTAATACTGGGATTCTCACCACGTCCGTTCGACAGCTGAATAAGTGGTTACCGGAATTAAAAAACGATAATACTCAAAATGAATATTACCTTACGGATATTATCTCTTTTGCTGTTCATGACGGTATTGCCGTAGGCGGTGTAATCTGTCATTGCCAGCAAGAAGTTCAAGGAGTCAACGATCGCTGGCAACTAACAACATTAGAACGATTTTATCAATTAGAGCAAGCACGCTCTTTAGCTTTTTCAGGTGTCAAGGTCTTAGATCCTCATCGTTTAGATATTCGTGGGCATGCTTCTATTGGGCGTGATACCGTTTTAGACGTCAACGTTGTCGTCGAAGGTGATGTGGTCATTGGTGAAAACTGTATTATTGGTCCAAATGTATTTTTAAAAAATGTCACGTTAGGCGATGATGTTGTGATTGCTGCTAATTCGGTCGTAGAAGGTGCGGTTATTGAAGATCGAGCCGTGGTTGGTCCTTTCGCTCGCATTCGTCCAGAAACTACTTTAGGGCAAGGCGTCAAAGTGGGTAATTTTGTTGAAATTAAAGCAACCTCTATGGCTGCAGGAAGTAAGGCTTCTCATTTATCTTATTTGGGTAATGCAACTTTAGGTTATGGTGTTAATATTGGAGCTGGTGCGATTACTTGTAATTACGATGGAGTGAATAAGTGGCCTACCGTGATTGAAGATGGTGTATTTGTTGGCTCTAACACAGCCTTAGTTGCACCTGTTACCGTCGGTAAGCAAGCAACAATTGGTGCAGGTTCTACCATTACTCAGGATGTTCCAGAAGGTCAATTAACGCTAGAGCGTAACCAGCAACGAACAATATCGGCGTGGCAAAGACCAAAGAAAAAAGAAGAAGCTAGTCTAGAGGCTTAATAGACGTGTTGAGTTAAACTATGCCTGCAGGAAGAATTTTTCAAGACTGTTCCATTACATTAGGCGATAGTGTTTCTTTAACGGAACCCGCATCGCATTACCTGCTACGAGTTTTGCGTGCAAAAGTTGGCGAGTCTATTATTGTTTTTAATGGGCAAGGCGGCGAGTATCAAGCTGTCATAACCTCAGTTTCAAAGCGATCTGTCTCGGTTGAATTCAAAAACTTCCATGACGTAAATCTAGAGTCGCCGGTACAAATAGAGCTCGGACAAGCATTATTGCGTGGTGATAAAATGGATTGGGTGATTCAAAAATCTGTTGAGCTTGGTGTCAATACTATTACACCCCTATTAACTGATCGTATTACGATTAAGTTACAGGCAGATCGCTTAGCCAAACGTTTATCGCATTGGCGTTCTATTGCAATTAGTGCGTGTGAGCAGTCTGGGCGTTGTGTCGTTCCGATTATCAATGCACCAGTTAATATTACTGATTGGATGTTTGCATCAAAAATACCGACTTTTATAGCGTCTCCTCGTGCAAAAGACGCGCTGCCTAAATCCTTAACGTGTCAACGAGCGCGTATTGTTATTGGGCCAGAAGGAGGTTTATCCTCAAACGATCTAGAGCAATGTCACACGGATTTTTGCTATCCCTTTTCTATGGGGCCACGTATTTTGAGAACAGAAACTGCTGCGATTGCAGCATTGACAATGATGCAAGTGCAATGGGGTGGTTTGAGTTAAATAAGGTTTTGTTAATTAATTGAATCGCTATAGGATGCGTGTTAGAGTGAATTCACTTGAGAATTGAAATAGGTTCTCTCATGGATCGAGAAAGTTCTATGGATGGAGCTTCTGGAAAGGAACTCCAGAGTCAGGGGGGGTGAATTTATTCACCCCTTTTTTTATTCATAATGCAGGAAATATAATTTAATTTTAAATAGACGAGCTTGATTGTTTGAGATTGTGTTATTTAATTCCTCAGGTTTGCTTTAAATATTTCCCAGGATGTTATTTTCTGTTTTCTGTTTTTTATTTATGTGACTTTATTTTGATTATCGGCATTGTGCTCGATATGTATTGTGTAATTTAAATACGCTTTTTTAAATCATTAAACCGAGTATTCAAAGGATATTGTTGGGTACTGATAATACTTATGGTATTTGATCTGGAAAAATTAATACTCTAGATTGTTGAAAGCTAGCAATCTAATAATACTTAACAAAACATTAATTGTTCAGTTTTCGTCTGATATGAGTTCCCCTTGCTTTTTATTGAACAGTTTGGGTGCTAAATTGTTTCTAGATATTCATCATTCATGGGAGGACTGTTGTGGGAAATCCAAAGCTAGATGACTTTTTGTTGTTCTCTAAAGTTGTGGAGATGAAAAACTTTTCGAAAACTGCTGAGCAGCTAGGTATGGTTAAATCCATGATCAGTAAGCGTATCAGTCGATTAGAAAAACAGTTAGGTGTTCGTTTGTTGCATCGCAGTACACGTAGCATGTCGTTGACCGAATATGGCGCAACACTCTATGAATACACTCAACGAATTGAAGAAGAGGTAAACGATGCTGTGGAGGCTATGACGCTTGGTCAGCATCAACCTAAGGGACGTTTGAAAGTTGTCGTTCCTCATAGCTTTGGTGATCACTATCTGTCGCAATTAGTGGCAAATTTTGTAGAACAGTTCCCTGATTTACACGTTGAGATTGAATTAAGTGCGGCATTTCCAAATTTACAAGATTCTGGTTTTGATCTCGTGATTCATGTTGGCGACCCGCCTGCAACCAATGATATGTCAAAGTTAATTGGGTGGCATCGTTATGTAGTGTGCGCCTCTAAGGATTACTTTAAGCGTCAAGGATGCCCGAATTCAATTTATGATCTTCAGCACCACAATTGCTTAATTCAAAGAAACCTACCTAATTCCAATGTATGGAGCTTTCAGCATCAAAAAAAACGACACCACGTCACGATCAATGGAAATTTTGTATCTAACAGCCCCCAGTCTCTGAAACATGCTGCGATGAGTGGTCTAGGTATCGTGATGTTGCCAGATTATATGGTGAAAACAGAAGTTGCTGACGGGGCATTGCAAGCCATTTTTCAAGACTATTGCCCCGAAGATATTGGACTGTATGCAGTGTTCCCTTATACAAAACATATCTCACCTAAACTTCGTGTTTTCTTAGAGTTTCTGTCTAAGAATCTTTAAAAGTCAATTAAAATCATATGGTTGTCATGTATCCCTTTCGGCAGGGTTATGTGCTACACTGAATGCCGTTATTGGATAGTGCAGGCTTATTCGCTTAATAACGTTTTAATTTTTTTGGAGGAATTTTTTATGACACAACTATCATCTTCTCACAGTCAATTGGGTGTAAAAAACGCCGCTTTATCTCAGTTCATGAGTAAGGTTTATACTTGGATGACATTAGGTATTTTGCTGTCCGGATTAGTTGCCTTCATGATCAACAGTAACCCTGGTTTACAGTCCGCTATTTTATCAAACCCTGTTGTGTTTAATACGCTACTCATCGCTCAGTTAGTCTGTGTGTTAACCTTCGTATTTATTCAGCAGCGTTGCAGTGTTAAAACGTCAATTCTATTATATTTGGCATACTCTGCTTTAACGGGTGTCACTTTTGCTGCTATCTTTTTAATTTATACACAACAATCGATTGCATCAGCATTTTTGGCCACTTCGGGTAGTTTCTTAGGGTTAAGTCTCTATGGGTACACCACGCAGCGTGACTTAGGACCAATTGGAACTTTTTGTTTTATGGGACTAATCGGCATGATTATTGTCTCAGTTCTTGGTTTTTTCTTCCCTTCCATGATGGGTGGAACAACGCAAATGTTATTAGGTGCAGTTGGTGTTTTAGTTTTTGCTGGTTTAACAGCCTATGATACGCAACGCATTAAAATGTCATTCTCTCCAGAAGCGCCTCTTGATGTTCAAGGTAAAATGGTCATCAGTGGTGCGTTGAGCTTGTATTTAAATTTCATCAACCTATTCTTAAGTTTCTTACGCTTATTCGGTAATCGTAATTAAGCCACAGTTTAAACGTATTTAAGGCGCCAATTTGGCGCCTTTTTTAATGATTCAAGATGCCCTTATTATTTAAAGAACTAGAACAATTAGTGACTCAGATAAATGATTCTCTAGATGGAGTGTATCCATATACTTTTGATCTTGTCTCAATAAAGGACGTCGACACTATCAGTGAGTTGATTAATCAGGAAAGTAATATTCTGAATATCAGTAAGAATGAGGCTGATACGTGTTTAGGATTTTTTGGTGAATCAGCGTTTAAAGAAAAATATAGACACCTGAGGGCTATAAGGCAGTCGATACATGCATGGCAATTAATCCATGACACTATTCACCAGCATGCCTATACCTCATCGTGGGATGATGATTCTGAAATTAATGATGATGTAATGTGCCATAGAATAGTTGTTTGCCAAAATCAACAAGAGGTCCAATCATTGATGAGTGTCACTTTTTCCTCTGAGGAAATCGTATTGGAGGTGTTAGCGGTAAGGAATTCTTGTTTAAAAAAAGGTATTGGGACAGGATGCTTAAGATTCATTCAAGGGTTATCCGATGCTCTTGGCTATGATGTGGTATTAGAGAGCGCTACTAATACCATGTCATGGTATGAGGGTTTTGGGTTTTGTGTGGATGTTGAGGGTAGGTTAATGGAGGTGGATGAGGCTGGTTATGAAACGGACTTTTCTTCAATGAGTACGACTACAAAAGATCTTTTGGAAGTTGGTTTCTTTAAATGGGATAAAGGCGGTGCTTGGGGTGAAACATGTCTAATGCGCTACATGCCATCTTTAAAACGTTAATAGTCAGGGATGTTTTTTTTGATACTCTCAGGCAAAACGCAGTCTTTCTGCGCAGAAACGAGCCATATTTTTTCTT
>DCQA01000009.1:10878-47509 GCA_002323325.1 Coxiellaceae bacterium UBA1530
AACGAGCCATATTTTTTCTTAAGAAAAAATTAGATAAAGAGTGGATTAGTCTGTTTTTGAACCACTTTTTGGTCTTTGTTTTTGTAAACCATTGAAAGTACTGATATTTTTATATGGCAATAGGTTTTGTCAATGATGCTCATTGGATTTACTGATTAGTTAAACCGTGACTTCTCTACTATTATGGCCTCGTGAAAATGAATAGAGAGAATTGAAAAATGCGAGAATCTTTGTTACATCCAGAAAATCAGTCTTCAAATACAGCTGCCAATGATGCAACGAGTCGAACTTGGAGTGAATGGTATTATCATCGAACTTGGGGTGAGTGGTTTAAAGCTAGTGTCTTGGACTATAGGGAATCTGGAATTAATGGTATAGCGTTTTTTGCTGTGATGAATGCTGCTTATAACACGTATAATTACTCTAAAGATGATCAATCACTCTTATCAATTTGTACTCCGGCATTGTGGGCTTTAGCACTTGCACCTCAAGTGTACAATCGTTTCAGGCCATTGAAGAGCGTCGATACAATTAACGAATGGACAGGACAAATCGCAAGTATCGCAGTCTTTTCAATGATTTTCAGTCCAAATCCCATGGATAACTATGCAGCAGCATTTTTTATTCCTCATGTGGCACCAAAACTTCTGTCTGATGCCATCGGACAATACATTCCTTTAGAAACCATGAAATCACTCGAAGGTTTATGTTTAGTGGCTGCAGGAATTTGTATCTTCATGGGGGCACCAGCAATGTCGACTGATTGGTGGAGTAGTAAAACCCTTGATAACTTTTTACCTACGAACCTTGGTGTTTGTGTAGGAGTATTTGGTGCGTCAAGGTTTTTTGCACCGTTTTATGAAAAATCTGGGGAAGATGTTCAAGACGAGCTAGGTTTAACTAATGCTGTTTGATGCCATTTACGAATCATGTTTTTAGCAAAATGGATTCTATGACGATACAGGTCAATACTAATTAAAATCGGGGGTTAACCCTGTGAGGTGAGGAAGCGTGATGTGTGCTCCAAACGATATTAAAGAGCCTTTGAATCAAATAGAAAAAGTTAATCGCGCTCCAGAGTCTCTCTGGAGCGACCAGATGATTAAACAATTGTTTAAAGATGCTAATAACAATGATTTATGGTACACCGGACTTTCAGCGGTGTTTAACACTGCTGCAGTATTGATTGCTTGGTCGGCTAAAACAGAGAGCCCAAAAATTAAACTGATTGCTCAGGGCTTTATTAGCTTTGGAATGAGTTATTCGATTTTGCATGGAGCATCGGAATATCAAAATGCTATAGTTTACTTTGCTGCATCATACGGTTTTAGTTTGATGAATGTATGGGCCTATGCTCTTTCTCAGCAATTTCAACAAAGTAATGATACCGCTGTTCTGCTGTGTATTGGTGTGGCTATAGTGTCGTTTATAGTGACATACTTATGCGACAAGCCGATGAGGGAATCGGCTTTCTCAATAGAAAAAATGCTTGATAATCCCATAGTCTTTTTGAGGCTATGGAAAAACTTTTGGGGTAAAGCTAGGACAGGTGCTTTCTCAATGGTGGGTTCTAGTGCTTTTGTGTCATTGTTCGTTGAAAATCTATCGTTCTATGAACCCATCATTTTTATCACTTTGTTTGCTGTTCTCAATTCACAGTCTGACAATTATTATCTAGGTCTTCCTAAATTCCATACTGCGTTTGATCAGTTCAAGTTTTTACCTTGGTTAGCCTTGCTGTCAGTAGCGGCTAGTATAGTGTTTGTCTTCGACAAAGAGATTTACCTTAAGGATGGGTCTAACTACAATGGATGGCTACCTGTTCTAGACATTGTTGCCTTAGTGATTGAGTCAACAGGTATGTTGTTCATTCAGCCTGTTGATAAAGAGGCTAAAGCCGAAAGTTTATACTCAGAGCATCGCTATTTTAAGTTATCAGGTGATGTGGAAGAGACTAAAGACATTAATGATCCAAAGCAAGGCCCTGGTTGTCCAGTGTAAAACCTGGTCTAAGTGAAAACGGCTGCATTACCAGCAATTTTTTCTAGGCAATTATCATTGCAGTCAAAAAAAATGGTATCAAAAGCGCAATCGCGTAAAAGTCTGCATAGACAAAGGTAGTACTGATGAGACCTCCTATAACAAATCCTAAAATGATGTTACCTATCTTCTTTATCTCTTGTATTCTTTGTGGACGATTTTCAGGGTGAATGTTTACTTTACTAAGGAATAATGATGTGCAGCTGATAATCAATTGTGAAAGGTTGCCTGTCATGACAGTGAACACTGGAACTCCTCGATGATAGGTTTTCATGAGTGTGTTATGGATAGCCATTGCAGTGACGGGAATCATAGCGATGATAGTAAATGTGTTTGTGGTCACCACAAAGTGATCTCTAAAAACAATACCAAGATACATTAATGACATAAAAAGAAGCAGCTCTATGGTTAGCCAAATCCTCAAGGCAAATTTAGTAATTCCATGAGTCTCTATGATGATGGTCGCTATAATGGCAAAGATAACAAATGTCGGGATGGCAATTAATCTAGGTGATATGCCAGGAATATGATAAATTGAATAAGAAATTGCCATCACAACATTGCCAGTGATGTGTGCGGTGAAGAGTTGATGTAATGCAATAAAACCAAATACATCTGAAAATCCTGCAATCGCTGCCATGATGAAACCGATAGTATAGGATGTATTGATGGTCTCTTGTCTCAAATGCCTCATAGTTTAACATCCATATTGTTCATGATAATTATCCGATTTTTTTAATGTAGCATACTCTTATTACTCATTTAATATTAGATAAGGTATGATGCTGTCTGTTTCAATAGGGTAAAACTTATGATAACCGATAAAGCTATCGGAGCAAGCGACCCCATTCATTGTTTCAACGAAGCATTACCTTGTTTGAGTTACTTGTATCTTGAGCGTAGGGCGCCGTGGTATTTTCTTTTAAGTTGTGCGTTTAATTCAGCCTCCGTATTGATGTTAATAGCCTCAAAAACCGAGGATGAGAGTCAGGCTCGATCTGCACAAGGCTTGATTGCACTTTTCATGGCATACTCTATATTGGATGGCACGTCAAAAACCAGTCATCAGGCAATCAATTTTTGGACATTGTATTGCTGTAGCTTCATTAATTTATTTAACCAAATGATTTTGACGGAGTGGCTTGGTTTACCTGAGTCTTGGTCGACCTATGAGTTAGCGCCATCAATTATTTTAGCATTGGTCCCATCATTTTTTTGTGATCAAGATAAGAGAGATCAAATACGCTATATAGTTACCTGTCAGTGGGCGCAAAGCTGGAATGATATATTACAAAACCCTCCCGTATTTTTACGTATGTTTAAGAGTGTTTCGTCGACAATTATCAATGCAATTTTCTCAATGTTACAGTCGGATGATCCCTTTACGGGTCAAATCTTTCAGATTATCTCAGGTGTTTTTTCATTGGTATTTATATGCAGTTATTTACATATTAATAAGCAATCATCAGACTACTGTGTTACATGGCGACCATTACTCATTAATTTTCAACAAGCGCTGAATAAAAAACCACTAGCGCTATTCTATAAGTTAGCACCGTTTTTGTTGTTAGTTGGTCTAAGTCTTTACTTTTCTAATAAGCATGATTTGTATCAATGGCCTCAAAATGATTTTACGGCATGGAGTTTTTTATGCTTAGCTATCGAGTCGATGGGTATGATGTGTATTATAAGAAAAGTAGATTTAGAGAGCATGAAGGTTGAGATGTTATGTGATAGCAAGAGCTCAGATTATGTTCTACTTGAGGCAGAAGGTCATGAACAAGAACAGATGCCTCACCGAGGTGTTCTATCATGTTTTTATGCTTTATTTAAAAGACAAAGTATAAGTGTGCCAGAAGCACAGCAAGGTGGTATGTTGGTTCGTTCAGAGTGTTAATGTCAGAGCTTTTGTTGGTATTTTGCAATCGTTTTTTTGATGTTGATGTTCAAAACCTGCTAATGGAGAAGCTTTAAGCATAGAGATGTATTGTGCTGAATGTAATTATGTTAGATTAAAAAAATTGAAGAGGTTGTTTTTATGAAAATTAAAAAGTCAACAGTATTGAAAATCGTAGCATTTGTAATACTATTTTTGATGCTACCTCACTTTTTATTATTGATGGTTGCATGCGGGTTAATAGACTGCGTGCGAAATCGCCCATTGAATCGTGCTTTATTTCACAAATATTTTCTGGGTAATGGTATGGTGACGTGGCTATTATCGCCTATCAATCTTTTTGCCGATGTGATTGCGATGTCAT
The DNA here is from genome assembly GCA_002323325.1 of Coxiellaceae bacterium UBA1530. Taxonomy (GTDB): domain Bacteria; phylum Pseudomonadota; class Gammaproteobacteria; order Coxiellales; family Coxiellaceae; genus UBA9148. The sequence goes on from DCQA01000009.1 coordinate 15,180, forward strand.
GTAAGTGCAAATGGACAAAAGAAGAGATGCCGAGCGATGTTCAGCATGAAATAAATCATTTGGTGACAAATATTCCAACCCAAAAAATCATTGAATCACTCAATGAAAAAATCGGATGTTCGCAACGGGGTATGATATTTTTTAAATGGTATGGTAAAAATCAGGCTACTCATCTAGAGATACCCGAGTTTCATTATAATTATAAATACATAAAAACAATTGGTGTCTCTGCCTTTAATAAACAAGCATCAACATCACGACACTTTGGCCCTTTACGTTTAACTTATCGGCTGCTGTATAACTTAGAGCCTCGTCAACATGATGGTATTTATATCGAGACAAGCAATCAGCGTAACTACTGGCATGATAATCGATTGATGATTTTTGATGATACTTATGTGCACCAATCATTTAATGAGTCCGATCATATTCGATATTGTTTATTCGTTGATTTTATTCGACCATCACCATGGCCATTTGGTTATGCAATATTGAATGCGATGAGTAGTGCCCTATATTTTTTATTAAAACAAAAGAGATTTCTGTTTTATAAAGCCTGGCAAAATATAGATGCTAAGGAAACAAATTCATAAATCAGTGAATAAACATACTTGGCATAGAGTTTCGTTGCTTCTGTTCTTATTGTTTTGATGCATCTTTGAATGAGTCACTACTCTTGTAAGATCACACCTTTCTTCAAACGCTACAAGATGGCTTTTAAACATAAGAAATAAAATGCTGAGAGTATCATGCCGGCGGGAACCGTGATCAGCCAAGAGGCTAAAATATTACGAACTACGCTCAGATTAATGGCTCCCATGCCGCGCGCTAGGCCAACTCCAAGAACGCCACCGACTAGAGTTTGAGTGGTTGATATTGGCAGGCCGAATCCTGATGCAATGATCACTGTTGTCGCCGTTGCGAGTTGAGCAGCAAATCCACGGCTGGGCGTAAGTTGCGTGATGTTAGAACCAACAGTCGCGATAACTTTATGACCATACATTACGAGACCTGTGACAATTCCTAGGGCGCCCAATGGCATGACCCAGGGTGGGAGTGCGTTGTTGTGTGAGATGATACCTTGATGTTTGATCATGTTAATAATGGCGGCAAGAGGCCCTATAGCGTTGGCAACGTCATTCGAGCCATGCGCAAATGCCATGGCACACGCAGTGAAGACCATAAGTATGGCAAAGATTTTTTCTAGCAGTGGCGTGTTCAGTCTTGGATGTCCCTCTTTTGGCAGTTTTACTTTGGTAAGACCCAGTGCACCAATCAGAGCGCCTAATATGCTGATGATAAGGGCTATCCCAACTTGCTCGGAGAGAGAAAGATTCAGATTGATGTGTTTTAATCCGGAAATGAGAGTGACGGTGGTAATGACCAGGGTGACAAGAAAGACATATATCGGCACGATTCGTTTGGCATTTTTAAGAGGTGTTTTAGAGTCAAAGATAAATAATTGCACGCTGCGAAATAATAAATAGGCGATCAGACCTGCAATAAAAGGAGTAATGAACCAGCTCAGCACAATGTTGAGAATTTTTCCCCAATGGATGTCATTCAGAGGAACACAAAAGATAGCAAATCCAATGATAGCGCCGATGATACTGTGGGTCGTTGAAACAGGCCAGCCGTAACAGGTGGCAATGAGTAACCAGGTTCCAGTGGCCAGCAAGGCAGCAAGCATGCCAAAGATGAGTATTTCTGGTTGATGGGCAAATAGCATTGGGGAAATAATCCCTTTGCTGATGGTGGAGGTGACCTGTCCTCCGGCTAGAATAGCGCCTAGGGACTCAAAAACAGCAGCGATAATAATGGCTTGTGTGACTGTGATGGCTTTCGAGCCAACCGACGTGCCTATAGCATTAGCAACGTCATTGGCCCCAACGCCCCAGGCCATAAAAAAGGCAAAAATGATAGCCAGTGAAATGAGTAAGACACCGTGTTCCATCTTGTTTACCCGTCTATTGTTTTAGGGCAGCTAAACATAGCATGCAGGTAATAGGGAGACAAGATGATCTCAGAGCTTTAGGCATAGTTATTCATCCGAGGTTTGTGAGGTTGGTAAAGCACTTAGAATGCTATCGAGTAGTCCGCTGGTTCCTAATCGAAATGTGTTGGCTTGTATCCACTCAGGGCCCATTTTGTCTCGAGCTAGTTGATAATAGAGTGCCGCGGCTTGGACATCACGAATGCCACCTGAGAGTTTTATTCCGACACTATGGTTGGGACGATGTTGAATAGCTGTGAGCATTGCAGAGGCTGCTTCTGGGGTTGCGCCAAGTGCTATTTTACCAGTGGATGTTTTGATGAAATCTGCACCACAGTCAATGGCCAATAAGGCTGCTTCGGTGATGTCTTGAGGTGATGGGTAAGCCCCTGTTTCTAATATTATTTTTAGACATTTGTTAGTGAGCTGGTGACGACATGTAGAAATGAATTCAGTGACTTGTTGTATTTCTCCACTGAGAAAAAGTGTGTAGGGCAATACGAGATCAACTTCATCTGCACCGTGTTGTAGGCACTGATCAATGCATTGTTGAGTATCTTTCAACGCATTTGTGCCATGGGGAAAGTTAGCCACGGTAGCAATTTTAACCGGTGTGTGCCCAAGCTCACGCGCAGCCACATGAACCCATTCTGGGTGAACACAAACGGCGGCAACATCACCATAGCGTGTTTGCGCTGAAGCACATAGGATTTCGATGTCATCTTGGGTATCATTTTCCCCTAATCTCGTCAAATCGAGTAGAGGAATGTATTCAGCTAGGTGCATTAGGCGACGTCTATCGACGAGAAAGACTGAATGAAGCGCAACGTCAGTTGTTGCATTTTTTCAGCACCAAGTTTTGCTCCACGTAAGGTGACCTCGTGTGAGAGTGGTTCTTTGGAGAGACCGGCTGCTAAGTTGGTGACCACTGAAATAGCGGCTGTTTTCATGCCGCAGTGATGGGCTGTGACAATGTCAGGTATGGTTGACATACCCACAACATCAGCACCTAGAGTTTTGAAAGCGCGAATTTCAGCTGGTGTTTCAAAGGTTGGTCCCAGTGTGCCAATATACACACCTTCATGGAGGGTGATGTCTTCTGACTCGGCCGCTTTTGTAAGAGCTTGTCTGAGGGTCGGGTTGTAAATATCTTCCATTCCTAAGAATCGTGGGCCAAATTCATCATCATTGGGGCCACACAATGGGTTATTAAATTGAAGATTGATATGATCATTGATCATGACAAGGTTGCCTGGGGTGACGTCTACATTGAGAGAGCCAGCTGCATTGGTGGCTAGGAGAGCTTCTGCACCAAGTAGTTTGAGGGTTCTGATCATGGTTTGTGTAGCAGAGTTATCGATACCTTCGTATAGATGGACGCGACCTTGTAGACAGACAATGGGTGTGCCGTGAATAGTTCCCATATAAAGATGCCCACCATGCCCGGCAACGGTGCATTCTGGAAATCCAGGGAGATCTTGGTAGGGGAAAACAATAGCGTTTTCGATGTGTGAGACAAAACCACCTAACCCAGAGCCAAGAATAACAGCTAAGCGTGGCTGTATATTCGGGGCTTTTTCTTGAATATAAGCTGCAGCTTTTTTAGCTAGTTGTGTCATTGTGTTACCTCTTTGTTCAGATCAAATGTGTATGTGTCTGCTTGTCAGGCATAAGTTTTGTCAAGGCCTTGAGAACTCGACATAGCCAGTGGCTCTTTGTTGAGAGCGCTTTAATTGGCTGTCAGCATCATAATGCGGCTGCCAACGCGTTGTGCACAATCCGCTAATTCGCCAATTTTGTCAATAATACTGTAAAAGAAAATAACATCGACAGGGGGTAATGAGGATTCGAGCTCAAACAGTTGGCCACGTAACGTAACTTGAACATCGTCATTACGTGTCTCAAGTTCGCGCAATTGGGTAACTAAGTTGTCAATATAGTCGACTTCCCGGCCTCTAAAGCCTGATTCTAGTAAATTATCAAGTTCTTGACTGATTAGTGTAGCTTGGTTAGCGGCTGCGAGAGCCGTACTGAGATACTCTCGAAAGGTGTCAATAACGGTTGTAGGTATTTCGGTCTTGCGTCCAATCACAAGGCCCGTAATATCTTTACTGAGGTTGGCAATCTCATCTTGGCGAGCAACCAGATCAAAGAGCTCGAAACGTGAAATAGGTAATAGCCACGTGCGTGGTAGGTGAGTACGAAAATGCATTTTTATAGCATCAGCTTCGTGTTCATAGTCTGAAATCGTTTTACGATAGTGTTTGACGGTTTCCCAATCATGGTCTAGTACCGCTTTGAAGAAAGGTTTAAGTGCTTGAACGCAGGTATTAACTATTGTCATGTGATGTTGCAAAGGAGCAATAGGAGAACTCGCAAAAATATTTAAAATGCTAGACATAATGGCCTTTTTGAAAAATCAACAATGAGACAAAAGCTTAACACATCTGCGAGATTGTGATAACCCATTCCTCATCGCGATTGTTGTGAGGCTTCGTTGAGATAATAGTCAGAGCGTCTGATATGTTGTGCTTGTGGTCCTTTATCACCTAAGAACTCATGGAACTCAACGGTGTCACCCACATTGAGGTCATCAAACTGATCATGAAGAACAGCTTTGTTATTAAAGTAGAACTCTTCACCACTTTGATCCTCAATAAATCCAAAATCCTCTATGAGACGGACAACCTTTCCATGAAAAACAATTTTGCGTGTTGGAGGGCGATTAATTTGCTCGGAGTATTCTTTGAGTCTAAGTTCGAGTACATCAAATGTTTTTTTGATTAGAGCATAGAGGTCTTCATCGTGTTGATGGGCCACTAAGCTTTTTCCAGGTACCGTTAGTGTTATGTTGACGCGAAAGAGTTTTCCTTTGTGTTGAGAGTTTTGTTCCAGCTCAACCACAACATGACAACTCACAATGTGTGTAGAGAAGTGTTCGAGACGTTGTAAATTGAGGTTGATGAAATGGCTGAGAGCGTCGGTGCGATCTAGATGTCTGAATTCGATAATAGGTTCTTGCTGCATAATTTACTCCTCATGACAAAATGCTAATTACTAATGATGGATGCCTCCTCACGGTAGATTGATCGTGATTATGTTGTTTTTACAGTTTTATTATAGGACAAAATCTTACGCTTTGCTTAAAAAAGGGGAAAATAACTACAAATGAATAAGTTGGGTGCTTTTATTCGACAGTGACGGATTTTGCTAAATTTCTTGGCTGGTCTACGTCCGTTCCTTTAGCTACAGCAATGTGGTAAGCCATGAGTTGTAAAGGTATGGTATAAACCAATGGTTCTAGCAACGCATTGACAGTCGGCATTGGGATGAGGGTGACATCCTGTTGAGACCAAAAAGCAACATCATCACTGACCACATAGACTTTACCGCCTCGTGCTTGAATTTCCTCAACGTTGGAGCACATTTTTTTGAAGAGTCGGTTGTGTGGGGCCAAGACAACAATAGGCATGTGGTTATCCACCAGCGCTAAAGTGCCGTGCTTAAGCTCACCCGCTGCATAGGCCTCGGCATGGCAATAAGAAATTTCTTTTAATTTCAGAGCACCTTCCATAGCAATGGGATAAAGCGAGCCGCGAGCGATGTATAGCGCACTGTGCTTATCGATAAAACGGTGTGCTAAAGCGGCAATGACCGTGTCTAGTTGTAATGTGGTTTCAATGGTTTCTATGACGGTGTTGATGTCTAAGTCAGCTAAAAGCTTAGAGCTACTCTTGTGATGTTCCGCTAGCGCTGAACAAAGGAGCATCAGCGCTGTGAGCTGTGCGGTGAAGGTTTTTGTTGCGGCAACACCAATTTCTGTTCCGGCTTGAGTGATAAAATGAATATCGGTTTCACGCACTAGAGTGCTCGTTGATACATTGCAGATGCAGAGAGTAGCTAAGTAGGACTGTTGTTGCGCTAATGAGAGTGCAGCTAGTGTGTCTGCAGTTTCACCTGATTGGGATAAAGCAACAAATAATGTATTCGGCTCAACTACAGTATCCTTGTAGCGGTATTCACTGGCAATATCGACCGTGCAAGGGAGGTTGGCATAGGATTCTATCCAATAGCTCGCAACAAGAGCAGCGTGATAGCTAGTCCCGCAAGCTAACAATCGAACGCGTTGAGTTTGTTGGAAGATGTGACCAGCTTTTTCACCAAATGCAGACGGTTGGACACGGCCATGGTTAATGTGCTCAGCAAAAGTTTTTTTGATGGTTTGGGGTTGTTGGTACATTTCTTTTTGCATGAAATGGCGGTAGTGGCCTTTGGATGTCGTCTGTGTCTCTGAGTCGCATTCAACCACCGGACGATCAACTAGGTTATTTGATTTATCAATAATAGTTAACTGAGTCGTCGTTAATTGAGCAATGTCTCCCTCTTCTAAAAAAATATGACGTTGTGTCACGGGCAGTAATGCGACAGAATCAGAGGCGATGAAGTGCTCCTCTACACCGATTCCGATGACTAAAGGACTGCCTTGGCGGACGGCAAAAATGGTGTCTGGGTAATCTTTCAGGATGATGCCAATCGCATAAGCTCCTTGCAGCTGATCTCGAAGTGATTTGATGGCTTCACGTGGTTCAGTAGTGGTTTTTAAGAGATGGTGAAGTAAGTGAGCGATGGTCTCTGAATCAGTGTCAGAGTTAAAGATATAGCCTTTATTGATGAGCTCTTGCTTTAAAGAGGTGTAATTTTCAATGATGCCGTTATGCACAATGGCAACAGTGTCGTGAGAGTGGTGTGGATGAGCATTTTTTTCGCAGGGTGCACCATGAGTTGCCCAGCGAGTGTGAGCAATACCGATAGAGCCAACAAGGGGGGTGTCATTGAGTTGCTGGGCTAATTGATCCACCTTGCCTTTTGTGCGTACAGATTCCAGATTTGCGTTCAGCACGCTGACGCCAGCAGAGTCATAGCCACGATACTCGAGGCGCTTCAAACCTTCGACTAAAATGGGTGTGACTGGTCGATTCGCTATGGCTCCAACAATACCGCACATAATAACTCCTAAATCAAAAGCCTGCATACTAACTGAATTCTCTATTAAATGAAATGACACGAGATGCCGGGCTTATCGCTAGATCTAGGCTACAAGAGTCGGTATGATGTCGAAACCTTTGACCTAACGCAGGATGTTTGCATGAATTCACGACGACAATCCTTGGCTAACGCTGTTCGAGCGCTCTCAATGGATGCTGTGCAGCAAGCAAAGTCGGGTCATCCCGGTATGCCCATGGGTATGGCTGACATTGCTGAAGTGTTATGGAATGATTGTTTACAGTTTAATCCAAGCAATCCCCAGTGGATAAATCGTGATCGCTTTATATTGTCCAATGGTCACGGCTCAATGTTGCTGTATTCAGTACTGCATCTAACTGGCTACGATCTATCAATCGACGACATAAAGCAGTTTCGTCAGTTAGGTTCAAAAACCCCCGGGCATCCTGAATACGGTCATACACCAGGTGTTGAGACCACAACTGGTCCTTTGGGGCAAGGCTTGGCCAATGCCGTGGGCATGGCTATCGCAGAAAGTCGATTAGCAGCCGAGTTTAATCGTCCCAATTTTTCTATCGTTGATCATCACACTTATGCTTTTGTGGGTGATGGGTGTCTGATGGAAGGTTTGTCACACGAAGCGTGTTCGTTGGCGGGTACTTTGGGTCTAGGAAAGCTAATTATTATCTACGATGACAACGGTATTTCAATTGACGGCGAGGTGACAGCCTGGTTCAGTGAGAATGTTTCTGAGCGTTTTCATTCTTATCATTGGCAAGTAATTGAGGCAGTTGACGGTCATGATGCAGATGCGGTTCATCACGCTATCCTGGCCGCACAAGCCGAGACACAACGCCCAACGATTATTTGTTGTCGTACACAGATTGGTTTCGGTTCTCCTAATCGTGTTGGTACAGCCGGTGTGCATGGTGCGCCGCTGGGTGAAGAGGAAATTACATTAACTCGCGAAGCATTAAACTGGTCTCACGCGCCATTTGAGGTACCTGATGCGATCTACCAACATTGGGATGCGCGTGCACGAGGTGCGGTGGTTGAGGGTGAGTGGAATGCCTTATTTGCAGCGTATGAGCAACAATATCCCGAGTTAGCCAAGGCTTTTCTACGACGTCATCACGGTGAGTTATTACCAGAGTTTGAGGAAGTAACGACACAAGCTTGGCAAGCTTTTCAATCAACATCAACAGCCATGGCAACACGTCAGGCTTCACTGCACTGTCTAGAGGCCATGGCTGATGTTGTGCCTGAATTTATGGGTGGGTCAGCAGACCTCAGTGGTTCTAATTGCACGTTGACACAATCCGCAGTTGCATTTACTGCAGATAACCCCTTAGGTAATTACTTGCACTACGGTGTACGTGAGTTAGGTATGAGTGCCATTATGAATGGTATGGCATTACATGGTGGTTTGATCCCTTTTGGTGGTACTTTTTTAGTATTCAGTGATTATGCTCGTAGTGCGATTCGTTTAAGTGCCATGATGCAAGCGCGTGTGGTGTACGTGCTAACTCACGACTCGATTGGTGTTGGTGAAGATGGGCCAACGCATCAACCGATTGAACATTTAACCGCTTTGCGTTTAATTCCCAATGTGCATGTCTGGCGTCCAGCGAGTGCGGCTGAAACTATGGTAGCTTGGCGTTCAGCGTGTGAGCACTCTGGACCAACGTGCTTGGCCTTATCGCGTCAATCCATGCCGGTCATCTCACGAGAAGTGGGTATGGTTGAAATGAGCCATGGTGCTTATGTAGCGTATCAATCTCCAGGCGATTGTGGCTGTTTGTTAATGGCCTCAGGTTCTGAGGTAGGGGTCACTATAGAAGCCGCTCAACAGCTAGAGCAGTCTGGCATTGCTTGTCGCGTGATTTCCGTACCGTGTATGGAGTTATTTGATAAACAGTCAGTTGAGGTCAAAGAGGCCGTTATGCCTGCAGCTATTTCTGCGCGTGTTGCTATTGAGGCAGGTGTTGGATTGAGTTGGCGACCTTGGGTTGGCGATCACGGGCAAATTATTGCCATTGAGCAATTTGGGTTATCAGGCCCAGCGCATCAAGTCTATCAGGCGGTTGGATTAACTGCACAGCATGTGATTGACGCTGCTAAAGCTCAAGTGGTTCAGCGCTCAGTACGAATGGAATAAGCTCTAACACCAGAGCAAGCCCACAAGGTGGTGGGAAGAAACAACAAATATAATAAGGAGTTTTTAGTATGACAATTAAAGTAGCAATTAATGGTTTTGGTCGCATTGGTCGTAATGTTGCTCGAGCATTATTCGAGTCCGGTCAACATCACGAGATTCAGTTAGTAGCCATCAATGACTTAGGCAGCATTGAAACTAATGCGCACTTATTTCGCTACGATAGTGTCCACGGGCGTTTCCCAGGCGATGTGAGTGTTGAAAATGATCAGCTAATTATTAATGGTCAAGCCATCAATGTGTACGCAGAGCGTAATCCTGCTGAGTTACCGTGGGGTGATTTAGACGTTGATGTGGTTATGGAGTGCACGGGCTTATTTGCTAGTCGTGAAAAAGCATCGGTTCATCTTCAAGGGGGGGCTAAGAAAGTCTTGATTTCAGCACCTGCCGGTAAAGACGTTGATGCAACCGTTGTCTATGGTGTTAATGATTCTGTATTGAAAGCCAGTGATACGATTGTTTCTAATGCATCGTGTACAACAAACTGTTTAGCGCCTATCGTTAAGCCATTGCACGATGCGTTTTCGATCACCAGTGGATTGATGGTCACTATCCACGCTTACACCAATGATCAAATGCTCTCAGACAGCTATCACTCTGACTTACGTCGCGCACGTTCTGCCACGCAATCGATGATTCCCACTAAGACCGGGGCTGCGGCGGCGGTCGGCTTAGTGATGCCAGAACTGGATGGTAAGTTAGATGGTTATGCCATGCGTGTGCCAACCGTGAATGTTTCTGTGGTGGATCTAACCTTTACCACTGAAAAGGCAACCAGTATTGATGAAATCAATGCAGTGATTAAGTCAGCAGCCGAGGGTGAGCTAGCTGGAGTATTGGCGTATAGTGATGAGCCATTAGTATCGATTGATTTTAATCATTGCCCGGCCTCATCAACATTCGATGCCACGCAAACGCGTCAGATGGAGCACTTATATAAAGTGGTTTCTTGGTATGACAACGAATGGGGTTTTTCTAATCGTATGCTAGATACTACACGGGCCATGATGAGTGTTGATTAATAGAGTGTTTTCGAATCGATTGATTGTTAAATTATGATCAATCGATTCGATCAGGCCCTTTTTTATTAAATGCCTACTATTGTTAGGTTTTATTACTCTAATTTACCGGTGGTAACAGACCTTCCTTAATGCCATGTCCATCCTCATTGGCTGTATTACAGTTTTTGCATGGTCCGAACAAAGTATTGAAACGTGACACCAGGCCTGCCGATGCTTTCTGCTCCATCAATACAAAGTTATTCACCGAGAAGGTGCTGCGTCCTAAATTTCTAATGTGATTTTCCCTTGACTTACTTGTCCCGATAGCTTGTATGATTCGGTCAACCAGTTTCGATGCTTCATCTATAGATTCAGGTAGCTGATCATTTTCAAGCCAATGTATGACGGTAGTTTTCAAGACAGGTAAGAAAGCAAAAAACGCGCCGTAGAGGTTAAACACGGGTACGCCTGCACACAGTTGGATCACCGTTGCAACAAAAGAATCTTCTGAGCTCAGGGTGGAACCCCAGATGTACTTTGACCACGCTGGTAGAAAATCAGAGAACGCTTCATAGGGGTCCCACGATCCAGAGAGCTCTCTGTCTGGGTCTACCACATCATCGGAAACACTGAGAATACCGCCAAAAGAGAGAGATATGAAAACAACTAATATTGCTGTCGTGATGCCTAATAGTGACTTCGTACTCGATTGTTGAGCTATTGTGTTTGATGGGTAAATAGCAATTTGACCAGTCAAGTCGCGAATTTGTAGCGCTTTAGATATTTGCATTAATGTATCAAAGCCCATGACAAAAACAGGTGTGAAGATACAAAGTGTAAGAAAAGAGCGCAGGCCCTGCAGCTCACTGATGGTGTTCGACTCCAGACTTTCGACAATACTCACCATTAGGACTGAGGTAAATAAAAGGGCAGCTACAGAAGAGGGTATCACTCCTCGAAAAGTTCGTGTCCAGTTTGTACCAAAGCGTTGGTCATAGAGTGCTGTTGAAGATAGTAAAGTCTTCATAACGTTATCAAGCTTTTTCGGGAAGTCTATATTGAGATTGTCATTATCCCCATTGAGTGCATCGGTATAACTCTGGACGCTGGCTAATTGATTTAATTGATCAGTAGCATCAAGTAGTGCTGGTAATACTGCTGTGAGATTATCAGCCTGACTGTTAAAATGTTCTGAGATGGTGTTTGCAGTGTTCTTCTGCATAGTAAGCATTAGAGCAGCTTTTCTAAGTGTTCTTTGCAGTAACCTCTCGATTGCGATTAGGTCAGCTTTAGTTTTGACAACTTCTTCATTTTCCCAGGTTGTGTAAGATGATAGACGATAGGCGCTTGACTGGTGATCTTTATTGTAGAGATATCGATAATAAGATCGGACTAGGTTAGGCCACATTTGTTGTCCGTAAATGGCAGTTGTGCGTAACAGACCAATAGCACCAGCGACTTGAAAAAAGAGATTCAGGTTATCACTATCTTTCACTGGGTTGTTGATAAAGGCAAGGTATGGAGCGATGGTTGATATGAAGCCACTAAGAAGTTCAATGCCCCCTTCTAAGAAGGTCCTTTGTGGGTTTGTGAAAGTATAGCGATGGAGTAGTTCTACTCCAAAGCAGAAGTTAACAAAGTAAGTTCCAGCGAAAATTAATGACCCCCAAACTTGTGGCGGTAACATATCTGGAGCGGTAACGTCATCGTTGATAAGAGAAGAAAGAGTCGACAACGTAAATGGCAAAGGCGCGCAGATCAGTGTGGTTAGAAAAGCGGCCCTTGAGATATAGGAAATGGTTTCTTTTTTCTGAGTACCCTCCGCTTCATCATTAGGGATACTCCCTGGAAATTGCAAAGATTGGCCCATGAATTCCGGAGGTTTTTCCTCGGGTGGATTTTTATCTGTTTGATTTGGGTTAAGCATTCCGACCTCTTTGTAATCGTTTTTATTGGGATCCAGCCGAAAAGTTATAGAGCTCTTGAGTGATTTATGCAAGATTTTCCATGACTATTTGGGGTGTAATGATCAATATAAGTTTTTCTTAAGAAAGGTATGAATATTCAGGCGCAAGACCAATTGAAGCTCAAGCTTTTTGATAGTACGTCGTGAGAACAAGCCAGCGTCACTAATCGGTCAACACCAAGCGCCACACCCGAGCATGCGGGTAAGCCTGCTTGTAAGGCAGTGATAAATCGTTGATCAATTTTAGGGAGCGATTTATTGAGTTGTTGTCTGTTTCGTAGGTCTTGTTGAAAGCGATGATATTGCTCATCGGCATCTTGCAATTCATGAAAGCCATTGGCGAGTTCGATACCATTGATATACAGCTCAAATCGTTCGGCAACCGATGGTGATCCTTTGCGTATTTGAGCAAGTGCTGCTTGTGATGCTGGGTAGTCATAAATAAAAGTGGGCGATTGAATGCCGAGTGTTGGTTCAATCACATGAGTCAGAAGAAGGTTGAGACAATCGTCACGATTCAGTGAATTGAGTGAGGGTGCATTAATATGTTTAGCGACACATTGGTGCAGTGATTCTAAGCTGCAGGTATGCGGATTAATAGCGAAGTGAGTGTCGAAAAGGTCATGGTAGGTTATTTTTTGAGCTGGCTTGGATTGAATGAGTGTTTGTAGCAAGGTGTCAATTTCATCGATCAGGTCAAGGTGTGTAAATCCTGGTCTATACCACTCGAGTAATGTGAATTCGGGGTTATGCAGTGACCCTTGTTCTTCTTGACGAAAGGCTTTAGATATTTGATAAATCGGCCCGCTTCCAGCAGCTAGCAGGCGCTTCATGGCGTATTCTGGGGATGTTTGTAAATAGTATGGCGGTTGATGATCAGCAATCGCAAAGCTATCGATGTACGGATCAGTCACAGTATGTTGGCAAAGCAGAGGTGTTTCCACCTCCATGATGGCGCGCTCATGAAAAAACTGACGTATTTGATGCAGGATATGAGCGCGTTGCTGTAGTGTTGCGATGCTAGCGCTGGGCTGCCAGTCGATCATTCCTTTACGCGAGAAACATAGCTTCCAGTGCGTGTGTCGATTTTGATGACCTCACCCTCATCAACAAACAAAGGTACACGGACAACAGCGCCTGTTTCTAGTGTGGCTGGTTTATTACCGCCACTCGCCGTATCACCTTTTAAGCCGGGATCAGTTTCCGTGATTTTTAATTGCACAAAGTTGGGTGCTGTGACGGACATGGGGGCGTCGTTAAATAGGGTAACGATGCACGTGTCTTGTTCTTTTAGCCAGGGTTTGGCGTCTGCGATGGCTGCTTCACCGACCGAATATTGTTCAAACGTGTCAGGAACCATGAAGTGCCAGAATTCACCATCGAAGTAGAGGTATTGCATATCCATTTCGATGACATCGGCAGCGGGCAGTGATTCACCAGACTTGAAGGTTTTTTCGAGCACACGGCCAGTTTTTAGGTTGCGTAACTTAACGCGATTAAAAGCTTGCCCTTTGCCAGGTTTAACGAATTCGTTTTCGATGATGCTGCATGGGTCGTTATCGAGCATGACTTTGAGCCCTGAGCGAAATTCATTGGTGTTGTATTGAGCCATGCTGTCCTCTTGACGGTGATTTAAATCGGCGATCATCATAACAAGTTGTTTCTAGCCGAGCAATTACAGCGTGTCTCGTGTTGGAGGGGGTTACTGACCTCCCTCACACCAACCACACTCACCTGTTTCGTTACAACATGGCCCACCATTGCAATCACACCTATCATCGTTAGTGTTAGCAGATGCAACACTTAAAAAAAACATAAAGCTGCAGGCCAGCGGTAAAATAATTAACGACTTTATCATGATTGTCCCCTTATTTGAGTCCCTGTTTTTTATTGTAGACAAAAAATACTGGTTTTGCCTAAATCATGCCTCATGACGAGATCTTTAATTTAAAGGGCTTCATAAGGCATCCTTTTTTGGCTATGTGCGTGTTATGTAGCTTGGGGGGTATGTGGGTAAGGCGTGTGTAAATAAAATGCTTAAAATCAATATGTTGCGTATATCTTTATCAGGCCTGGATGGGTCATAATACGGTAGTTTTTCTTGATCATACTGGTGTGCTTATCTGATTTCCGTTACGATGCAAGCACTTTGGTCTTTTGGAATACAGGTGTTTGAGGTGTTTGATCGACGAGCTATTCAATCTGTCTTGTTGTTAGTGTCGCTAGGGGTCTTGTGGGGCTCTGGCTATGCTTTAGCACGCTACGCGATGACGCATGGCGTTGCACCGCTGGGCTATGCATTTTGGCAAACGCTGGGACCAGCGGTGTTATTAGCTGTTATCGGCTACCGCGGTGTTATTGCAGATCTACGTCATTTTTCAGTGTGGCGTTTTTTCCTAGTGACTGGGTTGTTGGGTATCGCTGTTCCCAATACGACCATGTATGTCGTGAGCGCGCATTTGCCTGCGGGTTTATTAGCGGTGATTGTCAATACAGCGCCATTGCTCACCTATGGGATGGCTTGGTTGTGTTCCGATGAGCCTTTTCATCCGCTACGTATCAGCGCAGTGGTGTTATGTGTTATTGGGTTAATGGTCTTAGTGTTTGTCTCGCAGTCATTCGATGTGAGTCAGGTAACATCAATACGCTGGGTTTTATTATCTTTGTTGAGTCCATTATGTTTTGCCGCCATCGCGGTGTATACCTCGCGTCGTCGCCCGGTACATTTATCATCCATCACTTTGGCAGTGGGAATGTTACTAGCTGCCTTTGTGTTTTTGTTACCAGTGACGTTAAGCTTGCATGCTTTTCATCCTATAACGTGGCATTGGCAGCGTGTGGATCAGGTAATTATTTTGGAAATTCTTTTGTCGAGTCTAGGTTATGTGGTCTTTTTTCGGCTCATCCAATTGTCAGGTTCGGTTTATTATAGTTTAGTCGCAGGCGTGGTTGCTATGACGGGATTGTTTTGGGGGTGGTTATTGTTCCAAGAACAATTCTCTCTCGTGCAGTGGTTAGCTGTCGGGTTAATTTTAATCAGTATTGCATTAGTCACGCAGCGTTTTCGACGTTCATGATCGTCGATTCTATGAGGAGGTAGGTGGGTGTATCACGGGTGTGTCATACAAGTTGCAGTGCCGACACCATTACGAGAAGCCTTGGATTATTTGCCGGTGGGTAATCAATCCGTTGGTGTGGAGTGTATAGGTTGTCGTGTTCGTGTGCCGCTGGGGCGTCGTACCGTGATTGGTATTGTGGTAGCCGTTGTGTCCGAGTCCTCATTATCGAGTAAGCAACTGAAGTCTGCGATTGATTGGGTGGATGCACAGCCCTTGTTATCCTCAGTTCAATTGAAGCTGCTACGTTGGGTGAGTGATTATTATCATGCGCCGATTGGTGAGGTGGTCTGTGGGCTATTGCCTAAAGCTTTACGAGAAGGGTTAACCCCGGAACTTGATACAGTTTATGAGTATCAGTTAACCTCAGCAGGTCGATTGGCTTTAGATGCTTTGCCATCACGATCGCGATCTCAACGTCAGTTATTAGACGTGTTGTCTGTTGCGCCATCTTCCGTTTCATTGAAAGCCTTGCAAGCACAAGGCATTAAGCGCAGCACAATAAACACGACTTGTGATAAAGGCTGGGTTGAGTCGGTCGAAGCAATACCTGTGGTGGCTGAGGTGATTCACCCGACATTTTCTGTGACCACCGAGCAACAACAGGCTATTGATGTCATTGCGGATGCAAAGCAGTTTGATGTGTTTGTTTTAGAGGGCGTGACAGGTAGTGGAAAAACAGAGGTCTATTTGCAAACAATGTCGGCAGTACTGCAAGCAGGAAAGCAGGCTTTGTTATTGGTACCAGAAATTGGTTTAACGCCGCAAACTCAACAGCGTGTCAGTCAGCGGTTTCAGGTGCCCGTCATTGTGATGCATTCTCAGTTAACCCCTAAGCAGCGCGCACAACGTTGGCTACGAGCACAATCAACGGATCCTTGTATTGTACTAGGAACACGTTCGGCCTTATTTATGCCGTTGCCTGAATTGGGATTAATCATCTTAGATGAAGAGCACGATAGTTCGTTTAAGCAGCAGTCCGGGCTACGTTATTCCGCGCGTGATGTTGCGGTAAAACGTGCTCATCAATTAAATATCCCCGTGGTTTTAGGTTCAGCAACACCATCATTAGAAACTTTGCATAATGTTCAGCTAGGGCGTTATCAATCCTTAGTGTTATCCGAGCGCGTGGGTGGTGGCCAAATGCCTCAGCCTGAGTGCATCGATCTGTGTGATCAGCCTTTGGTGGGTGGTTTAAGCGAGGCATTGTTAGGTGCTATTCAATCAACGTTAGATCAACAAGAGCAAGTCCTGTTATTTTTAAATCGTCGTGGGTATGCGCCGGCATTATTATGCCATCAGTGTGGTTGGGTAGTGCCTTGTCCAAACTGTGATGCATCCATTACGGTGCATCAAGCTAAGCATCAAATGCGTTGTCATCACTGTCAGCGAGTGTGGCCTTTAGTGAAGGTATGTCAACAATGCAAGCAAGCGGAATTGATACCTGTTGGTGTCGGGACTGAGCAATTAATGGAAGTGTTGCAAGATCGTTTTCCAGGGGTTACATCGGTGCGTATTGATCGTGATACAGTAGGCTCGCAAAAGCGCTTAGATGCCGTCTTAGAGCAGGTGCATTCCTGTGAAGCGAATATCATTGTTGGTACGCAAATGGTTTCCAAAGGTCATCATTTTTCTGGAGTGACATTGGTTGGTATTGTTGATGCCGATGGTGCCTTATACAGTACCGACTTCAGAGCACTAGAACACATGGGGCAGCAAATCCTTCAGGTAGCTGGGCGCTCAGGGCGCGAGAAGGCAGGGCGAGTGCTGATACAAACTCATCATCCAGAGCATCCTTTGTTGCGTACTTTATTGACATCAGGATACCCTGAATTTGCTAGGGTATTGATAGAGGAGCGAGCTCAAGGTGGTTTACCACCGCATACTCACCAGGTTATTGTTAGGGCTGAAGCTAAAGAGGCTTATCATGCGCAAACTTTATTACAAGACATGGTGACAGCGGGTGCTTGTCAAGATAGCACTTTATCCATATTTGGGCCTATTACAGCTGCAATGGCTAAGCGCGCAAACCGCTATCGATACCAAATTATTTTACAGTCTTCACAGCGTAGCACTTTGCAGCAGGGCGTGATGCGTTGTATACAGGTAGGGGCTCAGCATCCATTGAGAGGACGATGTCAGTGGCATGTTGATGTTGACCCACTGGAAACTATTTGATGGGGTGGATATTTTATTGTGCGTTGGTGATTATTTATCAAAATATCATGGGTTTGATGATATAATGGCGGTAATCATTCAGGGTGATAGATAGAGATGAGTCAACATCGAATAGTGTTTTTTACATTGCTGGGATTAGGTACAGTGCCGTTGGCATCTGCCAGTGTGGTGTTACCAGAGCCTGCAGGTACGATGATGAACTCATCATTGCCAGCGGATATTATTCCGGTGTCGATGGATGATACGTCTCATCATTCGTCACTGATGGAGCTGCCGTCAATGGAGGAGTCGTCCACCGGAAAGTATTTGAGTGTCAATGATGCCATATTGTTAGCATTGAGAAATAACCCTAACGTTTTTAGTGCTCAACTCACTCGCATCATGGATAAGTATAATTTAGAGATTGCTCACAATGCATTTCAGCCGCATTATTCATTAAATTTCAATCAGACGTATCAAAATAATCAGCGGTCGATATATGAGGTTTCTCCTACGGTATCGTTAGATACTACTATGGGGACGTCATTCTCAGTCAATAATACTAATGACATGTCCGGTGATCAGCAGACTAACTTAAATGTTTCCCAACATTTATTGAAAGGATTTGGTGCGGTTAATAATGTCAACTACTTAAATGCACTAGATAATGAAAAAACGGCCAAGCTGAGTTATCAATCCTCTATCACCAATGTCGTTATGTCAGTCGTGACAGATTATCGCAGTTTAGTGAGTGCCGAGTTGAACTTAATTATCGACCAAAAGAATTTAAAGGCGACTCAAAAGGCAACGGAAGATGATGCTTTGCGCTTTAAAGCGGGAAAATTAGCTAAAAGTGAGTTGATTCAGCAACAAGCAACATTGGCATCAGCTAAGTTAAGTTATCAATCGCAGTTAAATTCAGTTCAAACAACGTATCAAAGTTTTTTGAGTCAGTTAGGAGTTTCACCCTGGGCTAAGTTCACTGTTGATAAATCCGTTTCCTTGCCAGAAGTTAAGCTTCCTTCATTAGAGCAATGTATTCAATTAGCGTTTAAAAATAATGTTGATTATCAGCGCGAGGTGATTGAGCTAGAGGAGACGCGTCGTAGTGTATTGACAGCAAAAAATAATATGAAGTGGACGTTAGATGCAAACCTACAGCAAGAATTAGAAACTACCGAAGGGACATCCGGGTCACCAGTTGTAGTGAGTGACGTTAGTGCCTCTGATCCTGTCTTGTCGTTGAGTATGAGTATCCCCATTGATAATTTACAAGATCAATCATCCTTAATTCAGGCGAAAATTGCCTATCGAGAGGCAAAAGAAAATTTAGAGCAATCAAAACGAGACTTAATGATTCAAGTGCAGAAACAATACCAGGCTGTTTTATATGATCAGCAGCAGATACCTATTGGCGAGCAGTCAGTGAAGCTAGAGAAAATGTCATTAGAAAATGTACAGCTAAAATTTAAATTTGGAAAAGCCACAGCGCTTGATGTTTCCACAATACAAACAAGTTACGTTGAGTCGCAATCGAGCTTGGTGTCTTATCGAATTAGTTTGTTAAATGATTTGATGGAGTTAGATAACACGCTAGGGCGTGTATTAAATCAATGGGGAATTTCTCTGAGGTATTGAGCATGAGTTTTTTTAATAAAGTAGTAGTATTTTTTATAATGGCAATCGTGTTGGGTCTGTCCGCTTGTCATTCATCCTCTCAGGATGCAAAAAAGACCTCAGAAAATTGGGTTTCTGTAGAAAAGAAATCACCCAAAATGTCATTTTATTTTAGAGGTGTTATTGAGCCTATTCAGGTGTTTTCTGTGATAAGTCCTTTTGAAGGGAGGCTGACCCAGCTAAATTTTAATTATGGAGATACGCTAAAACAAGGAGATATCGTTGCAGCAATGAGCTCATTGACATTGTCAGAGGACTTTAAAAAAGTAGTGACAGACTTTTTAACAAAAAAAAGCGCCTATTATAATGCTAAAGAAGATTATACGGGTGTGAAAATGCTTTATGAGGCCGGTGTTTCCTCGAAAAGTGATTTTTTAAGTTCTGAAAGTAGTTTTCAAAATGATGCACTTGCATACATGCAGTCACAGTTTGAATTAGAGACCTTGTTACATAAATTGAATATTGATCCGAAAGACATAGAGAAGCTTTCTTTGGCTGATCAAGATAAGCTTGCTCCTTTACTGGCAAGACAGTTTAAGCACATTGAAATTCCAGCAACTGGTTCCGGGGTTGCTTTGTTTCCTATTAAAGAATCGAATAATAATGGTAGTGATGAAATTTCAGGAGAGCTTCATGTTGGCTCGAAGCTCAATGAGGGACAGTTGATGTTGAGTATTGGCGACATGTCAGGTCTATCTATCGATGTGGTTGCGTCTGAGGAAAGTATCAATCGTCTGCATCAAGGAATGTCTGCCATAATTACCAGTGATGCCTTTCCAGGAATACGTTTAAAAGGAAAAGTGAAGAGTGTTTCTTTACAAGCTGATCCTAATACGAGTGGAGGTCAATCTTTATCGCAGTTTCCATTGCATGTTATTGTTCCAAAGGTAGAAGCTAAGGCAGCTTCTCGAATCAAAGTTGGTATGACCTGTAAAGTACAATTAGACGTTGAGTCTCCACCAGCGCTTATGCTGCCTTTGAATGCCGTAAAGTTTGATGGCCATGTTGCTACAGTTGATGTGCGAATGAAAAGTGGCGAAGTAAAAACCGTCAAGGTCCTTACAGGTGTCACTACACTAACCGATGTGGTGATTATTTCTGGTTTAAAGGAAGGTGATCAGGTCGTAGTACATGATTCACGAAAAGCTACTCTGAAAGGTAATCGGATGGTCGTGGTCCATGATTGATATTTTGAATATTACGAAAACCTATTCTATAGGTCAAACTCAAGAATTTCAGGCGTTGAAAGGCGTTTCTATACATGTAGATTCTGGTGAGTGGGTAGCGATCATTGGGCCATCGGGTTCAGGTAAGTCGACCATGATGCATATTATGGGACTGTTGGATCACGCAACCACGGGTGTATTTAAATTACTGGGTCGTGACGTATCAACATTAGCGCCTCATGAGATGGCTAAGCTACGCAATGAATACATTGGATTTGTTTTTCAACAATTTTTATTGTTACCTCGTTATAGCGCACTTGACAATGTTGCTCTCCCACTGAGATACCGTCGTTGTACACAAAAGCAAGCGCATAAACAAGCAATGGAGTCCCTCGAGCAAGTTGGGTTGGGTGATTTAGTGCATCATAAGCCCTCAGAATTGTCTGGTGGTCAGCAGCAACGAGTGGCGATTGCGCGAGCACTTGTAGGTCAACCTAAATTGATTTTAGCGGATGAGCCAACAGGCGCGCTAGATTCTAAAACTGGTGCTATGGTGATGCAATTACTACAAGATATTACAGGGGATACTTCACTCATTATGATTACTCACGATGAGCGAGTTGCTGATTATTGTCAGCGTAAAGTGAGATTACGTGATGGTTTAATTGAATTGCAGGGTGATGATTGATGGATTGGTTGTCTCACAGTCGAGCTGCTTTTAGTCACTTGATGGCTTCAAAGCTTCGTTCTTTACTTGCCATGCTCGGAATAGTTGTGGGTACTGGTGCTGTTGTTGCGTTATTGTCTTGTGGGCAAATGGCAGCTGATAAAGCATTATCACAAATTAAATCATTAGGAACTGATGTGATTTCAATGATGTTATTGGTTAAGCCAGGTGTCAATGCTGATGAGTCAAGAGGTTTAACTTCTACGAACTTATCCGTTATTCACCAGGCGTCAAAGAATGTGACGACGATAGCACCTATTATTAGTTTGTTTAAAAATATTTATGCAAGTGGCGTGTCTGGGAATGTGCCTATTGTAGGTGTGAATAAAAATTTTTACTCAATACTTAAAATGCATCTCTCTACAGGTCGAATAGTGACGATGTTAGATCGCGAGCAGCTATTTTGTGTGATAGGGCAGGATTTGGCAAAAAAAATCCAACTTAAAGGGGTTGATCCTTTATACAGTCAGTTATTAGTGGGTAATGAAATGCTAACTGTAGTTGGTATTTTACAACCATGGAAACCTAGCATGTTGTTTTATGAAAATATTAATAATGGCATTGTTGTCTCTTTACCGACTGCAGAATTGTTAGCTAGAAATGATGAGATCAAAAAAGTATTAATTAAGATATCCAGTGAGAGTGAACTAGATTCAGTAAAGCATCAACTGGAGTCTACTATCACACCATTGATTCCTGATAGAGTTATTCGTTTTCAAGATCCACAGAGTATTATCGATGTTGCATCAAAACAGCAATCAACATTCACTCTACTATTAGCCTCTATTGGTGGGATTGCTTTATTAGTCGGTGGTATTGGTGTCATGAATATTATGCTAGTTTCGGTGATAGAGAGGCGTAAAGAGATTGGTGTTCGAATGGCTATTGGTGCCCAGCGTTCAGATATACTAAAGATGTTTTTAATGGAGGCCGTAGTTTTGACGGTTTTGGGCGGTGCAATGGGTGTTTTAATAGGCTTATTGGTTTCTCTCGTATTGGCAATGACGAGTGGTTGGGAGTACCATTTTTATGAGTTACCGCCATTACTAGGTTTCTTTGTGTCAGTGCTAGTTGGGGTTATTTCAGGTATTTATCCGGCTTTCAATGCGTCGAGGCTAGATCCGGTTGAAACATTTACAGATTAAGAAAAGAAGAACAGGCTATGAAAATTATTATTTTAGGAACAGGCCATGTAGGCTTGTCATTAGCAAGCAACCTCATTGATGAGAATCATGATATCACCCTAGTGAGTGATGATGATCAAGCTCTTTCTCGAATTGCCGAAAAACTTGACCTAAGGACCGTCTGTGGTCATGGTGCATTCCCGGATGTATTACGCGAGGCTGGCGCTGAGACGGCTGATATGTTGCTAGCCGTTACCGATATTGATGAAGTAAACATGGTTGCATGCCAAGTGGCATACTCTTTGTTTAGCATTGATAAAAAAATTGCACGAATACGTTCACAGCACTATCTCATTCGTGATGAGCTATTTGGGAGTGATAACTTACCCATTGATGTTTTTATTAGTCCAGAGCAACTAGTTACACGGTTTGTTCAGCAGTTGATTGCACACCCTGGTGCTCTCAAAGTAATGGATTTAGGTGATGGCCTGATTAAGTTGGTGGGTGTAAAAGCCTATTATGGTGGTGTTTGTATCGGTAAAACGCTATCAGAGATTCATGCTGCGGTAGCAAATGAGTTTTTTAATATTATTGCCATCTTTAGGGGTGATCGTTTAGTTTCTCTGACTGAAGAATTTACAGTAGAGGTTGGCGATGAGGTGTATTTTATCTGTCATGAGGAGAGTACACATGCCATCTTGGCTGCATTTAGACGTTTGGAGGCACCCTATCAGCGTGTTATTGTCGCAGGCGGTGGTGGTATTGGTGGATGTTTGGCTGAAGCGATTCAGCATGATTATTCTGTAAAAGTAATTGATAGAGATCTGAAGCGTTGTGAGTTCATAGCTGATCGATTGAGTGTAACGGTCCTACATGGTGATGCTTGTGATCGTGATTTATTAAGAAATGAAAATATAGATAGTGTTGATGTTTTTTGTGCGGTGACTGATGACGATGAAGATAATATGATTGCGTGTTTGCAAGCTAAGCGTCTAGGTGTTAAGCAGGTTATGGCTCTGATCAGTCGTACGGCATACGTTGATATGATACAGGATACTTCGATTAATGTTGCGATCTCTCCTCAGCAAGTGACAGTAGGATCTATTCTTCCCTATTTAAGAAAGGGGGATATTAAACAGGTATACGAACTTCGCCATTGTCAAACCGATGTCATGGAAATTAAAGTTCACGGCGATAAAAAGACATCTCACCTAATAGGTAGATCATTAGAGCAAATCTCATGGCCTAAAGATGTGTCGGTTGGCGCTGTGATTCGTTCGAATACTTTAGTTGTGCTGGACGATAATTATGTGGTTGAGGAGTCCGATCATCTAGTTATTTTGTTAGGTAAGAGAAAACGACTGAAAGAAGTCGAGAAGTTATTTCAAGTAAGTGCTGATTTTTTTTGAAGGGTTAAATCATGAGAGTATACGTGTGTTTTAAATTACTAGGGATGCTATTAATGATCTTTAGTTTATCGATGTTAACCCCTCTTATTGTCGATGGTATCTATCATGAGCACGTATACCTGGCCTTTGTCGTTGCTTTTTTAATAACAGCAGTCACTGGATTTATTTTATGGATGCCATTTAGAAACTACCATTACGAATTAAGAACACGGGATGGTTTTTTTGTAGTAACATTTTTATGGTTTGTTTTATCAATGTTTGGAGCTATTCCACTCTGGCTTAATCACTACACGCATATTGGCTTTACTGATGCGGCTTTTGAATCGGTATCTGGAATTACCACAACAGGTGCTACAGTTCTGACTCATTTATCTGATTTGCCAAAATCAATACTGTATTATCGACAGCAATTACATTTTTTAGGTGGGATGGGTATTATTGTTTTGGCAGTGGCTATCATGCCGATTCTTGGTATTGGTGGAATGCAGCTGTATCGTGCAGAAGTTGTTGGCCCTGTTAAAACATCCAAGTTTCGTCCTCGGATTGCGCAAACTGCAAAGTCTCTTTGGTATATCTATGTGGGTTTGACTGCAGCATGTGCATTATCGTATTGGGCCTGCGGTTTGGATTTCTTTGATGCATTGGGTGAAAGCTTTGCTACTGTTGCAACCGGCGGCTTTAGTTTGCATGAAACGAGTTTTGCTTTTTATAAAAGTACAGCTGTTGATGTGGTGGCGATCATATTTATGATTTTAGGGTCCTGTAATTTTGCACTGCATTTTTATTTCTTATCCTCGCGTAAAATATCGACTTATTGGAAGGACTACGAACTTATCGTGTTTTTAAGAATCATCTTGCTTGCTACTGTTGCTATCTCGTTGTATATGGTTGTTGGGTATCATTATTCAATTGTAGAGAATCCTTTTCACGTGTTATTTACAGTTGTTTCGCTAGCAAGCACCACTGGATTTACTACGGTTGATTTTAATCAGTGGCCAACATTTGTTCCTGTTTTATTAATGATTATTGCTATGGTTGGTGGTTGTGGTGGTTCTACCAGTGGTGGTATTAAGGTGATTCGTTATCTCATGGTTAAAGAGCAAGGTCTTCGAGAAATAAGACAGTTAATCCATCCCAATGCTGTCCTGTCATTAAATGATGGTGGTGGAAGTAAATTACCCGATAAGGTGTTGCGTTCGATTTGGGGTTTTTTCTCAGTGTATATGTTCTTATTTTGTTTTCTAATTTTATTGTTATTAGCAACTGGCATGAATTTGAAGACGGCTTTTGGAGCTTTAGTGGTATGTATTGCTAACACTGGAGCTTCGATTGGTGATGTAGCACAAGGGTTTAGTCATTTACATGCATCAGAGAAATGGTTATTGATTTTTGCGATGTTTTTAGGTCGATTAGAAATTTTTACCGTATTGGTCCTATTCTCCCCCAGTTATTGGCGTCGCTAGAATGTTATAATCCTTGTCATCGTCACAGGTTGCATTATTAAAGACCGTAAGTTAGTGATTCTTCGTGTCACTTTAAGGCTGTGTGTAAACAGTGATAATTTTCAATATTTCTGGGTACTGACGTTATCATTTTATGTATCTGTCTAAAAATTAGTGAAACATTCGTCAAAATCATAAAACCACACCTAAATATTATTAGTGTCATAGCAAAGCTACCGTTAAAAGATTTAATACTATGTTCTATGATGACGCATCACGATGCACTAAGCTTAGCGCCCTTGGATACAGTGATGTGCACTTCCAGCTCATATGTGCTCATAGGCGGATGGTTGATAAAACACAAGGGTATAGTTGGTGTGACGGTTACAAATCACTAAAGCTTTTTAAACATCGCTTTTTCTTTTTCACTAAGCTCGATACGCATTTTTTTACGCAGTACCGCTTCTTTGAATCGTCTCTTTTGTTCGTCCGTTTGACAATCAAGCGGCTTAACAGTGACGGGTTTATGGTTTTCATCTAACGCAACCATGGTGAAGAAACAAGAGTTCGTATGACTAACGGTTCCTGTGGACATATCTTCTGCAATCACTTTAATGCCGATTTCCATAGAAGAGCGGCCAACATGATTGACTGATGCGAGGCAAGTTACCAGGTTGCCGACATGAATAGGTTGTTTGAACACGACTTGGTCAACAGATAGTGTGACGACATAGCGCCCACTGTATCTTGCAGCGCAGGCATAAGCGACTTTATCTAAAAAATTGAGTAAGTGGCCTCCATGGATATTACCGGCGAAATTGGCTTGGTTGGGTGTCATGATTTCTGACATTGTGATGCTGCTGCGATTTCCATCCATGGATAGCCTCTTAGTGTGATGTTGGTATCTGATGTTCTAAATCATCAATATAGCATTGCGTTTCTTCGGGCGCTAATCGGAGGTGTGTTGCGAGCCACATAATTCCTACGCTAAAAAAGAATAGCGTTATGATATCCCAACCAAAGTGGAGTATATCTAACCCATGCCCGAATGAACCAAGGTACGAGATTAGCGTAAGTCCTGCGAAATACGGCCATAACCAGAGCGCTGAGCGACTATTTAAGGGTATGCTATTAGCAGTCGAGTTGATAGCTCGGTAGCCAAACATAACAGCAATACCCGCTACAATCGCGATTGAAAGTTTTGAGATGATATCCCAGCCACTCCAGAAGGCTAGGCAATTGCATAGGAAAAAAGCCACGTATGACCATAATCGTGGTAGCGGTAGTTTGAGTAAGCGAGATTGATGGGGGATTTGGTATCGTAATGCCAGGAAGCTGATGGGCCCAATGGCATAGCTAATCGCCATTAGTGATGTCAGGAAAGTGACCATTGCCTTCCAACCTGGCAAGGGTGTAAACATCAGCATCCCAACGCAAAAGTTGACAAATATAGCGCTTGCTGGATTTCCCTGATGGTTTAGTCGATGTAAAAAACTGGGAAGGCTACCATTGGCGCTAGTGGCATAAAGCGATCGACTGGAGCTTGCCATGTACATCAGGGCTGCTGCAAGCGGTCCAATAACGGCACCGATGTAAAGCAAAGGTAGTATCCCCTGTAAGTGGTCTTGTAGCAGGATAGTGGTAAAAGGACTATTGCTGTGGCGTAACTGAATCTGAGCCCAGCCTTGTGCGATATTGCTGGGCTGTAGCGATGCTAAAAATGCAAACTGAAGGAGTAGATAAATGACCAGGCAAATAGTAATGGATCCAATAATGGCATACGGCAGTGCTTTACCAGGATTTTTAGCCTCTCCTGCCATTTCGCAGGCTTGTTTGAAGCCATTGAATGCAAAGATAATCCCACCTGAAGCTATTGCGGCGAAAACGCCATGAAATCCATAAGGAGAGAACGAGCTTCTTGGATATATCGGGTGATGGCGAAGTGTTGCTACGATAAATATGCTGATCACAATTATCAAAGGTAAGATGATTTTCATTACTGTCAGCATATTATTTGCATGAATGAGCCATCGTAAAGAGTAGATATTAATGCTACTGATCAGCAACATTAGAATGGTTGCTGTTAGGTAACCTTGGTGAGTCAATTGCCCTGTCTCGGGCATAGCTAGAGATGGAAAAAAAATAGTCAGGTATTGAATAACTCCCTGAACTTCTGTGGGTACTAAAGCGGTATAAGATAGCCAGATAAACCAGGAAAATATAAAAGCAACTAATGTTCCGTGAGTATATTGCGGCACACGAACACTGGATCCTGTCAGCGGTAGCATGGCGCTAATTTCAGCAAAAGTGAAGGCAATAATAGCCAGTACAATACCACCTATAATCCAGGAAATGATTGCAGCAGGACCAGCGAGCTGAGAGGTGTAGTAGGCGGAGAACATCCAACCTGATCCTAAGATAGCACTGACAGAGGTGAATAATAAACCATTAGGAGAAAGTGATCGTTTTTGAATCATATGAGGTACTACTGTTCATATCAAAGTGCGACAGTTTAAACGGTATTCAATCTAAGGTCATTAAAAAGAATCGTAGCTCTACCTCCAGTAAACACGCTATACTTCCTTGCGATATTCATGAAGGTAGTCAGTATGGTTAAAGATACACCAATGGTATTGGTTGATGGTTCTTCTTATTTGTTTCGCGCATATTACGCAATGCCCTCATTAACAACCCAGCAGGGTTTTCCATCCGGTGCCATATACGGCGTTATCAATATGTTGAGACGCTTGTTAAAAGATTATCCTGGCTCAAATGTTATTGTTGTTTTTGATACCAAAGGTAAAACTTTTCGTCACGAGCTGTACGCTGAATACAAGGCTAATCGTGCGGCGATGCCTGAAGAGTTGTCCCAACAAATTGAACCTTTGCATGACATCATAGAGGCCATGGGGTTTCCTCTCATTAAAGTCCCCGGTGTTGAGGCAGACGATGTTATTGGAACATTGGCCTCTCAATTTTCAAAAAAGGGTCAAGATGTTTTGATCTCTACTGGAGATAAAGACATGGCACAGTTGGTTAATGAGCGGGTGACCTTAGTCAACACCATGACACATCAAGTTTTAGATACTCGGGGTGTTGAAGAGAAGTTTGGTGTTCGTCCTGATCAAATGATTGACTATTTAGCCTTAATTGGTGATACCTCTGATAATGTGCCAGGAATACCAAAAGTGGGGCCAAAAACTGCAGTGAAATGGTTGCAGCAGTATGAGACTGTCAGCAATATCACTGAACATGCGCAGGCTATTTCAGGAAAAGTAGGTGAGAATTTACGGGCTCATTTAGAGCAATTGTCACTGTCACAAGAGCTTGTCACTATACAATGTATGGTACCGCTACCTTCTTCGTTAGATCGCTGTGTGATGTCGCCTGCAAATCATGCAGTTCTCAAACAATGGTATGCAACGCTTGAATTTTCTACGTGGCTTAAAGAGTTGTCAGATAATAATTCTGATGAAGTAATAGTCGATTCAGGGGTAACTGAGTTAAAGCGTTATGACGTTGTCTTAACTGAGAAAGCGTGTTTACTATGGATCCAGAAAATTCAGGCCGCGACTGTTTTTGCATTAGACGTTGAAACAACCAGTTTAGACGATATGTCAGCGCAACTCGTTGGTGTGTCATTAGCAGTTGCGTCTGGTGAGGCGGCTTATATTCCTCTGATGCATGACTATCCGCAAGCACCTAAACAACTGGAAACAGAGTGGGTGTTACAGCAGTTGATGCCAATTTTGCAAGATAAATCACGACGTGTTGTTGGTCATAATATAAAATACGATTGGAAAGTTTTACGTCGCTATGGCCTGGAAATTCTAGCGCGATGTGAGGATACTTTGTTGCAATCCTATGTTCTAAATAATGTCACCGTTCGACATGATATGGATACTCTGGCAGAAAAATTTTTAGGACATCAAACGATAACCTTTGAGTCGGTGGCCGGAAAAGGCGCTAAACAGAAAACTTTTAATGAAATTTCACTAGATATCGCTGCGCCGTATGCTGCAGAGGATGCTGATATTACATTACAATTATTCATGAAGTTTGATCAAGCTCTCAACGAGGAGCCAACCTTGCGCTCAGTGTATGACAATATCGAGCAGCCTTTATTGTCAGTATTAATGCAGATGGAATATCAAGGCGTACTATTAGACACTGAATTATTATCTGTGCAAAGCCAAGATTTGTCAGTGCGTATTGAGCATCTAGAGCAGGAGGCTTATCAACTTGCGGGGGCGCCTTTTAATCTAGCGTCACCAAAACAACTGCAAGAGGTATTATTTGAGAAGCTTAATTTGCCTATTATCAAAAAGACACCCAAAGGGCAGCCATCGACAGCCGAAGCAGTGCTACAAGAACTCGCGGCCGACTATCCTTTGCCCCACGTTATTGTGCAATACCGTAGCTTGGCAAAATTAAAATCGACCTACACGGATAAGCTACCACAGCAAGTCAATCCAGTAACAGGCCGGGTTCATACTCATTATAATCAGGCAGTTACTTCGACAGGACGTTTGTCATCTAATAATCCAAATTTGCAAAATATTCCAGTTCGGACTGAAGAGGGGCGCCGTATTAGGCAGGCTTTTGTTGCACCTGATGGAAAGGTGATTGTCGCAGCAGATTACTCTCAAGTGGAGTTGCGCATTATGGCGCATGCCTCAAAAGATCAGGGAATGATTTCGGCTTTTGAACAAGGATTGGATATTCATCGGTCAACTGCTGCAGAAGTATTTGGTGTTTCTGTTGAGTCAGTGACGGCAGATCAAAGACGGCATGCTAAGGCCATTAATTTTGGGTTATTGTACGGGATGTCAGCTTTTGGTCTGTCAAAACAGCTCAATGTGGATCGACAATCAGCACAGCATTATATCGATGCTTATTTTGAGCGCTACCCTGCCGTATTAGATTACATGGAGTCAGCTCGTCAGCAAGCAGCTGATCACGGTTATGTGACCACATTATTGGGGCGTCGATTAGTCATACCTGAGATTCATTCATCGAATGCGATGCGAAGGAAGGCGGCTGAGCGAGCTGCAATTAATGCTCCATTGCAAGGCACTGCTGCAGATTTAATTAAGTTGGCTATGATTAAATTGCAACGGTCTCTTTTAGAAGAGCAGTTAGAGGTGACATTGATTATGCAGGTACATGATGAGTTAGTATGTGAGGTAGGTAGATCCGATCAAGAGGCGGCAGTTGCCCTGATTCGACAATCCATGGAGCAAGTCACAGCTTTAACGATTCCACTGATTGTTGATATTGGTGTGGGGTCTAATTGGGAAGTTGCACATTAATTGAGGAATAGATCATGTTTAAGAACAAGCAGACTAAACAGCAAAAACAAATGGTTGCTCAAGCTGCACTCGAGTATATTCCTGTTGATGGAGTCATTGGTATCGGTACAGGGTCTACTGTAGAGTATTTTATAGAAGCATTAGCTGGTGTTAAGCATCAGATTAAGTCAGCTATACCAAGCTCTAAGTTGACCCGTGCTTTGTTAGACAAGCATGGTATTACTACCTCAGAGTTAAATCATGTCGCTGCAGTGGATATTTATATTGATGGTGCTGATGAATTTAACCCTTATTTATCCTTAATTAAAGGCGGTGGTGGAGCTTTGACTCAGGAGAAAATCATTGCTTCTGCTAGCAAGCAATTTATTTGTATTGTTGACGCTAGTAAAGCGGTGTCTTGCCTCGGTAAATTTCCGTTGCCTATAGAAGTCTTGCCGATGGCGCGAAGTTTTGTTGCTCGTGAAATGGTGCGATTGGGTGGACATCCTGAGTATAGAGAAGGGTTTGTCACCGATAACGGTAACGTCATACTTGATATTTATCAGCTAGACCTCAGTGAGCCTATGGCTATGGAACAAAAGATTAATCAAATTCCAGGCGTGATCACTAACGGATTATTTGCTTTGCGTGGGGCAGATATTGTGCTAGTTGCGGATGAGGTCGTTAAACGAGTTCATCCTCGGGGAGGTGTGCATGATGAGCATTAACTTTTTTCAGGCTGGTTTTATAAATATGATCGCGTAATTCGAGAATGGTTTTATCACAGTCATAAAGGTCATCTTCCCAGTCAATCGAGAGTGCTTTTTCACGTTCATTCCAAGTCGATATATCTGCTTCGTTGTGTTGAATTTTACATTCTAATTTATCCAGAGCATAAACAACTTTTGCTTCGTACGTTTTTCGTTCTTCAAATTCAAACCAAAGAGTTTTTATTTCATTACCAGTTGGGTCACCTAATAATGATGCGATGTGTAAAATAGCGGCTTCTTCACGCGCTTGTTTGTTGTCATGATCCTCTTGGGTCACAAGATCAAATACAGGGATGTCGCCAGCGATTGCTTCGACACAGTCGTGAATAATAGCCATTTTCAGTGCGCGTTGTAGATCAATGGGGTGTGAAAGGTGAGGGTGAATGGTCATAATGAGCAAGGCTAAACGCCATGAATGCTCGCCGACACTTTCTTGTCGCCCGGATGAAGTCCAGCTATGCCTTAGCTCATTTTTTAATGTTTCCATCAGGCCCATAAAGGAAATAGTTTTATCGAGATACGATGACATAATGCAGGTGATCTTGTATGAAAAATGTATGTTCAGTTTATCAGAAATAGGGTAAAAAGTCGTTTTTATTTGACTTTAATTAAGCTTACCCTAAGTATAAACTGATGTTGCAAGCTTGCTATTATATGTCCAAGCAGTATAATGCGTGCACATGCTGCACCAGATTTGAGCTAATTTTGAACTGCTCATGATGGTTTCTTAGTCAAAAGTAACTGTCGTGTATTATCCATGATTAGTGAGTATCGATTCATCTGATGCACTGCATGAATCAATGAGGTACCTAGGCCACAGCCTAGGTCAGAGCATAATGAAGGAGAGGCTCATGTTAGTCTTAACAAGATCTATTGGCGAAAGGCTGATAATAAATGATGGTGAGATTAAGCTCAGCGTACTGGAAGTAAAAGGCAATCAGGTTCGTATTGGTATTGATGCTCCCCGTGATGTATCTGTACATCGCGAAGAGGTCTTTGACCGTATTCGTGCTGAGAACCAAGAAAAGCCAGACACGGTTGGCTAGTTTCATTACCGTTTAATCGAGTGATATAGAAAGCAGAGCGTAAAAGCCCTGCTTTTTTTTTCTACAATGTTGTTTCGGCAGCAATACCTAATTGGTTGAGTAAAGCGGTTGTAGATGGTTTTCTACCACACATTTTAATAAAGACATCGAGTGGAGGTATTGAGCCGCCCAATGCGAGGAAGGTATCTTTGTAACGCTGAGCAGTGGTAGGATCAAAATGCCCGTT
>DCQA01000045.1 GCA_002323325.1 Coxiellaceae bacterium UBA1530
CTGAGAGGGATTGATGGAGCACTGATCATAAGGTTTGCAGTGTAGGGTGTTAAACAACACTTAACAAGGGATATTTGACTGTAGGTGGTGTTGATTGCTGCGTAAATGTGAAATAATGCGACTGTTTTTGAAAGAGAGCGCGTCATGAAAATACATAACATATTATCAATTATCGGTGGATTTGCCTTTTGTATCATTTCTTTGCCATTACAGGCTGAATCAACGGCTGCTCCTTGGCAGCAGAGCGCCGAACCTCAACAGTCACACGTTTTAGCGATGACTCAGTCTGTCCAAAACTTTACTAGTGAATACATCAATCCGATGGTCTATGCCAACGAG
Organism: Coxiellaceae bacterium UBA1530; assembly: GCA_002323325.1. Classification (GTDB taxonomy): domain Bacteria; phylum Pseudomonadota; class Gammaproteobacteria; order Coxiellales; family Coxiellaceae; genus UBA9148. Next base: position 340 of record DCQA01000045.1, read on the forward strand.
CACACCTTGGCAGATTCACCACACTATGCTCAACAGCTGTGTCAACTCCCAGGCTATCATTGTCGATCTGTCAAACCAGGTGATTCATGGGCAAGCTTATGGCCGGACTACTCTCAACGTCAAATTATCATGCGATTAAATCGTACTAATGTTGCGCTGTCTTACCTAAGCTGGGTTGTCGTTCCTGACGATATGAATAACATCAATTATATGTCTCTCTCTCCCATGCCCTTCTACAGAAAACCATCAGGCCATAAAGATCTTGTCGTCAATCTTGGGATGTATGCTTTCGGTGCTTATGATGAAACCGGTAAGTTAGTTTACTGGGGGCCTGTCACTAGTGGTGCGCCCATTTGTCCTGAGTCTTCCTCAAAGTCGTGCAAGACAGTTGTTGGTACATTTAAAGTCTACCGTAAACAAGGTGCTGCTTGTATTTCTCACACCTACCCGTTAGAAACTCGAGGCGGTGCCTCTATGCCATATTGTATGCATTTTTATAAAGGTTTTGCGATTCATGGTTCTACCTTGGCGGGTTTTTATAATCATAGTCAGGGTTGTGTGAGATTATTTTATGATGACGCAAAGTGGCTTAATGAGGAATTTGCAAATTTAGGTACAGCCGTGATAATACAATCGGCCTAGCCTCTGATATTCTTAAATGATAGATCAAGGAAGTCGATTGAAAACAACATGTCCTGATATTCTTAACACCTCATGTGTCGCGAAAACCGAGTTATTCACAGTTGAAAAAGTACACTTGAAGTTTTCAAATGGTGTGCAGCGTGAGTATGAGCGATTTTCGGGTACTGCTAATAGTTCAGTGATTATTATTCCTATCCTCGCCGATGAAGTACTCTTGGTTCGTGAATATGCCGTTGGTATGGAGCAATATGTTTTGCAGTTTCCTGCAGGTAGGATTGATGTTGGTGAGACACCAGAGCAGGCAGCAAGTCGCGAGCTGATGGAAGAGGTTGGTTATGATGCAAAACATCTATCGACCTTAAAAAAAACTGCTATTTCACCCAGCTATTCTTCAGCACTTTCTTATCTAGTGTTAGCAGAGGAGCTTCACCCAAAACAGTTGCAAGGCGATGAGCCTGAGCCTCTTGAAGTTGTGCCTTGGCGATTGGATCAACTAGATACTTTATTAGAGGATCCTGATTTCATCGGAGCTCGTAGTATTGCTGCTTTATTTTATCTTTATAGGAGGGTCAGTGCAGCTTAATAAGCGATTATTAGAATCGGTATTGCAACAGGTTTATGCGGCAGGAGAGCACCTAACGACACTACTATACGGCAACTCACCATTAGATGTTCAAATTAAGCCGGATTCGACACCCGTTACTAATGCCGATATTAAGCTTGATCAGTGGATGCAGGCGACATGGGCCAGCTCTTTTCCCGAGATCCCAATAATTTCTGAAGAATCTCCAATACCTGACTTCTCAGTACGACAGCAATGGGATTGGCTGTGGTGTATAGATCCGATTGATGGTACGAAAGGTTTGATTGAAAATACCGATGAGTATTGTATCAACGTTGCGCTAATACATCAGTCTCGTCCAGTTCTTGGGGTGATCTACGCGCCGGCAAAGCAGTTAATTTACGCAGCCTTAAAGGGGTATGGTGCATTTATGGAATTGTCAGGTCATCGGACAATGTTACAAAATCCTGTGCCAGTACATAGCCCCCGACGTTGGATAACGAGTCATGTGAATGATTCCCATTGGTTGGCACGTCTTGCTTCGTTATCAAATATTTCATGGCAAACTACCTACAGTGCGCTAAAGTTTGGTTATGTGGCGCAAGGTGCTGCACATGTTTATCCGAAAGTAGGACCGACCTCCGAGTGGGATGTAGCAGCAGGTCAAATTATACTCGAGGAGGTTGGTGGTGCGGTGCTTGATTTTGAGGGTAATCCATTGCAGTATAACGCGCGCAAGTCATTACTGAATCCCCATTTTATCGCTGTAAGCCGATTTGATCAGTTTAATGATTGCCTTGAAGAATTAGAACAAATTAGGAGAAGAGTATGAGTCAACGTGTTCGTGTAGCTGTGACAGGCGCAGCGGGTCAAATTGGTTACGCATTTCTATTTCGTTTAGCCAGCGGTCAAGTGTTTGGTCCTGACGTTGATGTCGAACTTAGTTTGTTAGAAATTGAACCAGCTCTACCAGCTTTAGAAGGTGTCGTCATGGAGCTTCACGATTGTGCTTTTAAAACACTTAAAGGTATACAGATCACTTCTGATGCAACAGTTGCTATGGATGGTGTGAATTTTGCCGCGCTGATTGGTTCATTCCCCCGCAAGAAGGGAATGGAGCGTTCTGATCTTTTAGAAAAAAATGGTGCGATTTTTAAAGAACAGGGGGCGGCTATCAATGCTGTCGCTGCCAATGACGTTAAAATTTTCGTAGTAGGAAACCCATGTAATACCAACGCATTAATAGCGATGCATCACGCTCCTGATGTCCCTCGTTCGCAGTTTTTTGCAATGACTATGCTTGATCAAAATCGAGCAACGACGCAACTAGCCATAAAAGCTGGTGTCAACGTCACTGATGTTAAGCGTATGGTGATTTGGGGTAACCATTCGGCTACACAGTATCCAGACTTTTATCAAGCATCGATAAAAAATCAACCAGCAATTGATGTTATTGACAACACATGGCTGCAAACTACCTTTATCGAAACAGTTCAGCAGCGCGGTGCTGCAGTGATTGCTGCACGAGGCGCCTCCTCAGCTGCATCTGCTGCCAATGGCGTCGTTGATGGTTTGTCTGCTTTGTATCATGATACCGCGCCAGAGGATTATTATTCCATGGCATGTTGTTCGCAAGGCCAATATGGCGTTGATGAGGGCTTAATTTTTTCATTTCCTTGTCGAACAGAGTCAGGTGTTATTGAGGTTGTAGAAGGTATGAAGCATTCTTCTTTTGGTCAGGAAAAATTTCAACGGACATTAGACGAGCTGCGAGATGAGAAAAAAGCTGTGCAAGCACTAGGTTTAATCTAACGCATAATAACACCTACAAAAAGGAATAAAAAATGGCTGAAAATGTTGATGATCTTACAGTTTCGTACACGGAAGGAGATTTGGAAACGGTAAAAGAGCTGGATAAAAAGATCTTGACTAAAGGCGCTTGGGCCACGGTAATCTTCAAATATCAAAGTTGGGACAGTGGTAAAAATTCATATACCTCTGATAAGTATACGATTCGTCGTTATCAGAAACGTAATGGAATCTACCAAGCGAAATCAAAATTTAATATTTCTAGTAATGATCAAGCACAGAAAATCATTGATGCCTTGGGTGACTGGCTATCTGAGGAAAGTGATACCCCTGAGTAACGTATTTTTCACTCCTAGCCGGGCTTTTTCTTAGTTTTAAATTGCCGGGTTAGGAGCTTCAATTTAGTACCTAAGGGTATTGCCTAGGTCATTTATCCAAGTTTCGAAAGATTGAGTCTTCGTGTTTTTTTGAAATAGTCTTTCAATGTGTATTTTTTCTTGTTGAGATATTGATCTAGGTTAAGATCCTGTCTAATAAATATCATTACAGTTAATCTTCCATTAACTGATGATTTAAAGATTATGACTGTCCCAACAAGTACCGATAAAAGATCTTCGTTAATCCCAGAAAAGCCGATCACAGGTGTTGATCTGCAAAGACTAATTGCTTCTATTCAGCAGCATGACACAGATATCATTATTGAGGGCTATGGTACGGCCAATGTTGCGTTATCCTTGTCGTTTGATAATGATTCGGTCTATAAACTCAATAAAAACTATCTGCGACATTCATTGAATGGCAACTCTCTTAGAGACTCGGATGAGATTAAAAAAGAGCTTCTCGCGAGTGTTCTGTGCAATGAGTCACTGAGCAATATTCAGATTCTTAGGCAAAATAAAGTACGTATTTTGAATAAGAAAAAACTGGGTGATATGCATAAGTATTTTATGTTTATGATGGAGTCTATAGATACATCAAAACAAATTATCGGAGATTATAAAAATATCGACAACTTCGGTAAGATCGACGGTCAGGTTAAAATTATCGACTCTGAGCTGCTGGTGGATTTGCTTGATGACATGGATACAATTGAATTTAGTAGTTTAATGGAGATGATCGCTAATGATTTCGTTGATTATATGATCACAACACAGAAATATCACGACGTGAATGATGAAACATCGCTCCTACACTTAATCATCGGGCTCTGTTGTATTGCAGAGTTAACAGATAGTGCGATCAAAAAGTTCTTACAGATTTTAAAAAATAATCCTTATTGCACCGATGAGCACTACCACATTTTTGAATACCTATTAGGATTCGTACGCTCCGATTGGCGGGAAAAATGCACTAAGATTGACTGTTTTTCATTGAGAACAACACTGGATCTGTTTTGTATGAAAATTGCTTTTGCCAAAACCTACTATGCCCAATCAGAGGAAGCAAGGTGTAATCTTAGTCATCAGAATAGTCAGCTCATAAGAGATATACAGCTTGAGCACAATCCTGTTCTCATGGTAAATCGCCTCTCAGCATTTCTGTTTCGCAAGCCTAGTTGGTATGAGTTTTTTATGGAGAAGCTATCATTCTTTAAGCCTGTATTGTGTAAATTTGACTGTTTGTCCGCTTTGAACTTTTTCTGTAAAGACACCATTAAAAAAAGGTTTTTAGAAAACCAGAATGATGCCGGTGGTGAGCGTGTCAGTGTCGTTAACCGTTTGTCTGGTTTTTTTTCATTCTTAAAACCAAGTTATCCAGTTTCTGTGCCTACCACGCATTCACCTTGTTTGGTCTCTCTACCATGATGAACCATGATGTCCTCATTTAATTATGATCACGGTCTTTTTTTCATTGACGATAATAGATAGACGTTTCTATCTGTACCGATCGCAATGTCCATGTTCGAAACTTCAAACCATTGATAAATATGGATTTATGTTTTTTTATAAAATATATCCTATTATTCGCTGTGTATGGCTTGAGTGATGTGTCGTAATCGATGAGGTCATGAAACACATGCCGGCCATATTTTTAAAAAATTTAACGAATGGGGATTAATATGGTAAGAAGTACCAAAATGATTGTCATGGTAATGTCTACTATAATAATCAGCTTTCTAGTGACTTCATCTTTTTCTTGGGATAGTTGTCGTGCTTACGATTGTCATTGCTACTTAGATAACAAGAATATATGTAAAGTAGATCGATGCGGAATTTTTTGGGAAATCCCAAAAACATCCTGCGGTAAGGTCTGTCTAGATAAGTGCGCTGATCGATGTAGAAAACGCGGCCCTGATCGATGTCAACATCATTTTGAACGCAAACAATAAAAGGCTAATATTTAATAGTATGATATAAATTATTAATATTCATCGAGGCGTTAATCACATCTAAAATGTTCTTTCGTGGAAAAAACACAGTTAATAAAAGTATCAGAGAATGCTGTGATGGATAATTAGTCAATACCAATCCTAAACGCGCTTAACCTGTCATCGTTAGATACGCATGCCGAAACACCTTTCTTTACTAGTCGAAAAGCAATAGATGACAAACACACCATAGCCGTTAGTACATGTATCTGATTAACCAAAGCTTCTATCTGTTTTATCGGGTTTTTTGATGATTTTATGAGCAGTAACGGTAGGCATTTAGCTGATTGTACAATGAAATTCGATATCCCTATTAGAGAAAGTATGAGTCCAAGAGTTTTCATATGATCAGTTTGGTAGCGATTATGGTTTGCTCGAAATATCACAGGAATGTAAGACCTTCTATCGGATAAAAACGCTCCAATTCCACGATGCATAAAATAACAGCAGAAAATTTGCAAAAAACTATATTTGTAAAAAGTGCTACTACTCTCAAACATGCCTTCTGATCGTTGATTATAGTCTGTCATTAGATTAGTGACTATCAGTGACAGGAAGCCAAAAGCCTTCACATAGTCGGTACTCGTTTTATCATGGTTACAAGGGAACATATCTAATCATCGCCTCTTAAGAAAAATCTATGATCTTCCTTGATCATAGAGGTACAGCGGCATCACTTTGCTGTTAATTAAGTATCGGGTTGGTCTGAGGAATATTGGATAATAAGTCTTCCATTAGACTGTCAACCTGATAATTTAAATTATTTTGCGAATTTCTTACCTCTAATACAGCACTCATCGTTGTAATTTTTTTAGCTTCTTCATCGGTAAGTTTAACGATAATGGGGTTATCATCATTAACGGAAAAATCATCTTCTGTACCACTGACTTTAATACCCAGTTTATAAGTACCTTCCTCTTGTTTAATGGCTTTAACAATATAATCTTGGCTGTCGTATGTCACGTTGATTCCGATTAACAGGTTTTGACTGTCTTGAGTATCCTCAGGTGTTTTAAAGAATACTGGGAAGTCTCCGCGGTATGCCCTGATAGCGGTAAATGTAGCTCCTGTGACAGAGAGCGCCACCAGTAGCGCGCTGAGAAATCGTTGCATAGTATCTTCTGATTCAAAGGGGTACTTTTTTTCGATAATAAAGTTAACCACTAAACCGACGACAACAGCATAGGGTATTAAGGGAATTACCTTGCTACGAAAATTTACTGGACCTGAGTTGATTTCTTGATTTTGATCATCATTCATTAGTCCTTGCTCTAGTTGGCTCTCATTACTATTTCTACCACTATTCATGTTTTATTTTTCCTTATTTACGTTAATTCAGTCAATTAGTATTTACTAACATCAACGCATCTTCAATGAAATAAACATTAAAATAGTATTAATAGATTAACTGTGTGTTACTGTATTTTTTTTATTTTTGAGTATCTTGTTGAGTGTTCATTTATAGGTCAAATTTTGACAGTTTTTTTCATGCTCTGATACATGACGTTGACAATCGGGTTATGTATGTTGCGCATGATCTTTACATGTCGATTTTGATCATTACAATCAAAGCCTCACTAACAACACAAGGATCAGTCATGCCTGCTACTCTTAACCGTTCTATTAAGTCATTCGAAATTGTATCTACAGACGATTCCCTGACACATTTGACAGATGGTTTAGGTCAATGGTTAGTTCTTTACTTTTATCCGAAAGACAGTACCTCCGGATGTTCTTTACAAGCAGAGACTTTTACAGCCGCACTTGACGAATTTAAACAGCTTGGCGCTCAGATTCTTGGTGTCTCACGTGATAGTTTGAAATCCCACGAAAAATTCATAGAAAAATTATCAATAGGGTACCCACTGATCACAGATCCCGATGAAAAGCTTTGTCAATATTTCGATGTTATGAAAGAAAAAAGTATGTATGGTCGTAAGTACATGGGCATAGAACGCAGTACATTTATCATTGATCCTGAAGGTGTATTACGGTCGGAGTGGCGCAATGTGAAAGTGAAGGGGCATGTTGACGAGGTTTTATTGCAATTAACATCGTTACAATCTTAATCTTTACAGCTTACTTTAGCCTCACCTTGATGAGGCTTTTTTGAGTTAACGTCGAATTAATGCTGGCCTTTTGAGTGATACGTCGTCATTTACTGCTCCTTTTCTCTTACGAGATGTCGACTCACATTTCATCGAGTTTAATATGGAAGCGGCTTTTAATCCCTCCAGTGACGTCCTCTCAGTTTTATTGAGTTGATCGCTTTCTAACGCAGAACTGGCTGCAGCGATGATGGCAAATAGACATGAAAAAAATAGAGGTGATTGACTGGATATCCTTTGAAAGTGAATTAACGCTTTTCTATAGTTGCCAATACTGTGGTTTAAGATCCCACTTCGGAATTGAGCTAATTCGTAGAGGTTGCTGGTGGTAGGAATATTATCGAAATACATGCTGGCGACCTCTTTTTGACCGAGACACGAGTGTAATTTACCAAGCTCATTGTTTAAAAACGCTAGCTTGTCAATTGATGGTGTTTGGCAATAAATAAGTCGCAAACTTTTCAGTGCAAATAATACATCGGTGAATGATCCGGATATGGTGTGTTGTTTCAGGCAATATAGTTGTGCCTTTTCAGCTGCTTGATAATCTGACTTTTTAAAAAATAAGTCTATTAGAAGCATTTGACAGGAGAGGTAACATTTCTCGTCACTAGGTATATCAGACAGATAACTAATGGCGACGTCAAGGTTATGCTCATGACTGGCATAGATATTTCCAAGACCCAATTGTGCATTCCAGAAATCGGAGTGCGTATCGGGAATACGCTCATAACACTCTATTGCTTGATGATGCAGATTGATCTTGGCAAAAAGTTCACCTAACAAAAATTGTGCATCGTGATAGTCGCTGTAGCTATCAGGAATGGTTATCAGGAGATTAATAGCCTCTTCCCACATGGGTTCGTAATCACTAATAATTTGTGCGGTTTCTAGATAGATATAATAACAATCACTATTAGTTACTGGTATCGAGCTGAATTTTTTTATGGCTAGCTCAAATTCTTTGAGTTTACATAGGTTGTTAATGATGAGAAATTGTGCATCTAAGTACTCTTCTTGATTTGGAGCAATGTTGTTTAAATAACTATTTGCTGCTTTCCATTGCTGCTTTGCTATTAGAATATTGGCTGCAAATAATTGAGCGCGCGTAAACGTATAGTGAGACTTCGGTATCATGGCAATATATCGCAGGCAAACTGAAAGGTTTTTTATCGTATGAAACAGCTTTGCCATCATGTAGATACCTTTATAGTACTCAAAATGACCCTCTTCGATTCTGAGTCTATTAAGAAAAGATAGCGCTAACCTATAGTTATGTCGCTCTGAGGCACTTCTAGCCGCACGGATCAGTTGTGCATTATGGTTTTCTATTATCACAAGGGTGTTTGGTAGAGTGACGATCGCAGGATTGGTGCTTATAGACCGTGAAAAAACAATGGTTGTGATGTTTGGTTTAATTGCCATAGTTGTAAGCCATTCAAAAAAAGTTTTATAAGGGTGATCGGTCGGCCATTGATGGTGGGGTAGGCGTTGAGCTTGTTTCACTATCAGTATTGGTAATCTCAGGTGTCACCTGGGTGACTTCAGGACGTTTAAATAATTCAGCTTGTCTGATTTCATATCGCTTATTGATAGATGTGCATTCCAGTTTTCCTAGAAGGTGAAATCGTGAGAACTCTGGAATATCCGAGAAGAGTTTATAGGTTTCAGGAAAGTCAGCAATGCATGGATCTTTACGTGAGTTTTCAATTACTCCACTACGATAACACTGATGAAGCCTGTTTAAGTCATCAATCAATGGTGGTTGAATGTATGTCATAGATACACAGGGTTCGTTTGATGTTGGCGATAAAGTTTGTTTTTCCAGAGTCATCAAGTGTTGTATCGCAGTCGATTTTTTTTCGTAATGATTGGATTGCATCATAATAAACAGCAGGTAGAACAGAGTTTGTTGTGCAAGCTGATGTTGATCGCTCTCGATATACAGCTCTCCTAAGAGTAATTGCACGTCAATATACTGAGGGCATGATTTAGGGACTTGCTCATAACAGGTAATTGCATTATGAATATCCCTGGAAACAATATAAACATGTGCCAAGTCGATAAGACAATCAACATACAAAGGGTGATCGATAGGTATTTGTTGGAAGCAAGCCTCGGCTGCTGTGAGCTGATTGCGCTCAGTATACAGTCTTCCTAGAAGTATTTGTGCATCGACATATGCCACGGGATTAGAATTATCGATGGTTTCTAAATATCTAATAGCCATGTCCACTTGACCATGGCCGATGTGCCAAAGTGCAGAGTAGATTGGATGTGAATAACGACTAAATAAGTGATGCATGCCTGTCATGGAAAAATGATTATCTGGAGTGATCTGGATGATATATTCGTCGATACTGTACTGTAGTCAATGACTCAATGACAATTATTCTCGCTGATAATGAAATAAATAATTTTCTCTTAAGTTCGCGTCTTATTGGGTGTTGAGTTCAATGGGCGATGTATGACTAGTGCAAAGGCGATGAAACTGTTTTTTTATACGTCCAGCTTGATGCATGATGCGAATGAGCTGCTTCGATACCTCTATCTATAAGCGCAGCTAATAGTCTGATTTTATTGAGGAATTACCTATGATCTAATGCAATTTTTAGTAGGTCATGCCATGTATTTTTTGTAATTATCATGATAGAGTACGCAGCGATTATGACAATTGGGGTTTGTAATGGAAGAATCAGGGTCGATAACTTCAAAAGATGAAGAGATCAGTGTTTCATACGGTGCTTGTTTGGCATCTGCACGTGAGTCTCTGGGTTTGACGCAAGATGCCGTCGCAAAACAGCTGTATTTGAGTCGAAATACCATTGAAGAGATTGAGCAGCAAGCTTTTCATCCTAGTGTCGCAGCTGTGTATCGACGTGGCTATGTTGCCTCCTATGCCCGTTTCTTAGGCTTAGACGAAAGTGCTGTTCTAGAAACCTATGATTCCACCGTTCCCCCTAAAAAAAATGCCTCTTTTTTCGAATCGACATTCATGACACAGTCAAATCAACCTTTATTGGTTCGGCTTTTGAAGCGTACCTCTCCCTTATACGCTTTACTGCTATTGGTACTGATAACGGTGTTGTTATTGACTGGGGTTGTGCGTCACTTTTCTAGAACGAACTACAAGTTGTCTTCAAATGTTGTTCCTGTGACTCATGGCCATGCTTCGTTAACGTTGCCAAAGCCTCCATTGCCAACTGCATCGGTACAAACACAGAATCCGACCCCGGTTAAACAGCAATCATTGGCTTTACCTAAAAAAAATCAGGAGCACCCCAAGTCGATTGAAAAAGATCATTTGGTAGCTCAAGCCACTCATAAGGCAACAGCACATTCTTATCTAAAACCTAGCTACACGGTCACACGCGTAGGTTAATCAGGAATTACAATGGCATCATCAATACAAGGAATTCGTGGCATTAACGATATCTGTCCTGTGGACACGCCATATTGGCAACGTTTGGAGTCCGCCGTTCAAGACATATTGGCACAATATGATTACTCTGAAATTCGGCTCCCGTTAATGGAAAAAACTGATTTATTTTGTCGGACTATCGGTGAAGTAACGGACATTGTCGAAAAAGAAATGTACACTTTCGAGGATCGAAATGGCGATTCATTAAGTTTACGCCCTGAGGGTACCGCCGGCTGTGTGCGTGCTGGTATTCAACAAGGTTTACTCTACAATCAGGTCCAACGACTGTGGTACACCGGGCCTATGTTTCGTCATGAGAGGCCTCAGAAAGGTCGATACCGTCAATTTTATCAGACAGGCGTCGAAGCTTTTGGTATGGCTGGTCCTGAGGTTGAGGCGGAACAGTTACTGCTATTTTGGCGATTATTGAAAGCTTGTGGATTGTCAGAACAAGTAACCTTGGAGATTAATACACTGGGTAGTCCGAAGTGTCGCCTAGGCTATCGCCAGCGTTTGGTGTCATATTTTCAGTCTTATCGTGATCAGCTTGACGACGAGTCATTACGTCGTTTAGGCAGTAATCCTCTACGTTTGTTGGACAGCAAACAACCTGAGATTCAAGCTTTATTAGCAAATGCACCGATCATGGAAGAGGATTTAAGTGACGGTTCCCGCTTACATTTTGAGCGTTTATTGTCTTTACTGGATCAAACTGGAGTCCCTTATCAATCTAACCCGCGTTTGGTGCGAGGATTGGATTACTATTGTCATACGGTCTATGAATGGACAACAACGCAGTTAGGTGCTCAAGGTACGGTATGTGCTGGTGGTCGTTATGATGGCTTGGTCGAGCGACTGGGTGGTAAGCCTACACCGGCTGTGGGCTTTGCAATGGGCTTAGAGCGTATGGTTTTAATGCTACAACAGCAAGAAACCTTAACAAGTGTGCCTGATATTTGCTGCATCCTGCTTGGGGAGACTGCCATGAAACAGGGGTTAGCGTTTGCAGAGCAGCTACGTGATGCGATCCCTCAGAGTCGTGTTCTCACACAATTGAGTGGCGCTAGTATGAAAAGCCAATTCAAACAAGCGGATAGCAGTGGTGCAACCTGGGCGTGCATTTTAGGTGAAGCAGAGTGTGAGTCACAAACGGTCACCCTTAAGCACCTAAGAAATAGAGACATCAAGCAGCAAACTTTGTCACCAACAGCCTGTATAGCATTTTTAAGAGGAGAAACTGATGATCGATGATTTGTCGGATAAGGAACAGATTGAGTTATTTAAAAAATGGTGGAAGCAATATGGTTGGGGTTTACTTTTTGCCATTTTGCTGGGTCTGTCGTTAGGTTATGGTTGGCGTTATTGGCACCAACATCAGGCAGAGCGAAACATGCAAGCTTCTTCGCTCTACATGCAACTCGTCGCTACAAAGGATTCGTCCAGTGATAAAGCTAAAGAGATAGTGGCACTGCTCAATCAACGCTATCATGCAACACCCTATGCTAGTTTTGCTCACTTATTCTTAGCTAAGCAAGAGGTGACGGGAGAGCACTATGCTAAGGCGATGGATCAACTGACTTGGGTGCAGGAGCATGGCTCCATGGAGGCGTTGAAAAATTTAGCGTCTCTGAGGAAAGCTCGGATTTTACTGAATAATCATCACTACGAAAAAGCATTGACAGAATTGACGGCTGTCAAAGGCGATGACTACCAAGGACAGGTGGCGTTGATTCAAGGTGATATCTATGCGGCACAAGGCAAAGATGAACAGGCACGAAAGGCTTATCGTCAAGCGCAAGCGTCTTTATCTAAATTAGGAGTCTCTGATCCTATTTTGGGCATGAAGCTTATCCAATTGGGTGAGACTGTCAGTGCACAAGGTGATGCATAATGGTGGACTTAACGATTGGTATCATTGGTGGTACTGGTTGGATAGGCCAAGGGATTGCGCAACATCTGTTGAAGTCCTCAACTATTGATCCGGACCAATTATGGATTGCTAATCGCTCGGGCGAGCCTCTTATTGGTGCTTATGCGGATGCGCCGGTTCATTATACGCATGATCATCAAGCTTTAGTGGATGCTTGTGATGTGGTGATGTTATCAGTGCGTCCTCATCAATTAGAGCATGTAAGTTTTAACTGTGGGTCACAGTTACTGATATCTGTTATGGCAGGAGTGACCATAGAACGTCTTGTTGAGTTAACCGGTGCAACCTCCGTTGTACGTGCTATGCCCAATGCAGCGATTGAAATAGGGCAGTCGTTTACGCCATGGTATTCGCGCTATTTATCGCTCACGCATCAAGACTGGTTACGACGTATTCTAGGGTGTTTTGGTCATTCACATGTGTGTAATCATGAAGCTCAATTGGATTATTTCACTGCGCTTACGGGTTCAGGACAAGGCGTTTTGACTGCTGTTGCTTCAAGTATGGTTGAAGCTGCCGTTGAGCAGGGAATACCTAGAGCTAGTGCTAACGATGCTATGCGTTACTTATTTTCTGGTATAGGCCAATTAATGGCAGTGGATGAATGTTCACCCACTGAGCGTGCACAAGTGTGCTTGGACTATGCTGGGACCACAGCAGCAGCTATTCAAGCACTGCGAGATCATGATTTAGATCATGTTATGCGTGCAGGTTTAGAGGCAGCTTATGATAAAGCAAGCAGTGACATGATGTCAGACTCAATGAAAGATACAGACTAATACACCTCCAGCATAAAGATCATTGAGTCATCTCTTTCGTCACATTTTATTTTGTAGATCTTGCTATAGGCTTTGTGTTTTTTACAGAGCTCGTAGTGATTTGTACAGTTCTTTACTGAGTCATGTGCCGATTATCTGTACCCAGTTATCAATACAAAAATCCTTTTTTTTCCCTTGTTTTTCTGCATTTTTGCTAATGTGTTCGATCGTTTTTATTGAGTGATTGTGTGATTGAGTAAGGCAGTGTCACCACTGTTTAGAATGATTAAATGCATGACAATTTTCATGGCGTCATTGCTGTTACCCGTTATGGGAACTTGATTATAGCATCATCGTTTATTGCAACGTCATAATGATGACATGCGTTACTCATTGTTAGATTATCATTGTAAGGTCGTTGTGTTAGCGGATAGTTTATTGTTTTTTTGATGGGGTGACTTTCTCTTTATACGAAAAAAATCGGTTGATGCTCTGTATTTATTGGTTCATGCATGCTTCGCACACCACTGGAAATGCGATTTTTTTTTGTAAAAAAATAGGGTGTCATCAGGTGCCATACATGGGTTCAAAATATTGGTTTTTTTGGGTGATGTATTTGACAGGATTGCTGACTATTTGTAACTGCGTGAGCCTCTAAAAATACACGATAATTATTAAATTTTTTGTATCGATAATATTTTTTTAACAATTCCTGTATTTTGATTTCCCTAGATCCCAGTGTTGTCATGGCCTCCAAGGATTTTTACCTCATTTTCATTGCATTTTTTATTTCCATAAGTCATTGATAAAGATACATTTTTTAATTTCAGTTATTCTATGCTTTTTTGACTAAAAAAAACAATTTTGTAAAAAAAATTCATTTTTTTTATTCATTATTTTCAATGTGTTACGGTCTGTTTTTGATTAATTTAATTTTATTTTAAGCATTCGCTTTTTTTTTTAACTACAATCTCACCAAGGCTTGATTACTGAGAGCTTAATTGCAAAATACAAAGGAGAAAAACAATGAATAATAAAAACACTAAAACGGTGAATACAACTTCTTTATTAAACAATAAAGTTGTTAAATCGAGTTTACTGTCATTTTCAGGTCTGGTGTTTTATTTTGCTCATATCATGCAACAGGCTCAGGCCAGTAGTGATGCAATGAGTATGCAAGCGATGTCTGATAAAAACTCAGACGCACAAAATGATAATGAGTCATCATTGTTAGATCAGCATGTTGCTTTAAAGGATGAAACTGAGAGCGACGAACAACTCAGTGAAAACTCTGACGCTACTGTGCTCGCAGAGCTAGACGATACTCTCCTTGAAGATGGCTCTCAGTTAACCGATGATTTTCTTGGTAGCGAATACATCATCCCCGTGTCAGATGCGTCATCAGGTTCTGTAGCTGCTCAATCCTCAGAAGCCTCAGAAGGTGGCTCATCAACTCCTTGGATTTTAGGTGGTTTGGCTTTAGTTGGTGGTGGTATTGCCTTAGCTGCTTCTGACAGTGATGACAGTAGTAGCTCCTCTACGGTTGCTGCTTCTCCTAGTGATGATACTCCAGAAGTCACTCATACCTACGGTGTTTTATCGACAGCAGAACTGAACGTTATAGATGCTACTACGTCAGATGTAATAACAGCGACTATATCGGATGGTAATTTAGATGTCCTTGGCACTCTTACCAATCTTCACGGCAACAATGCCTTAACCATTGCTCTAACAGATGCAAGTGCGAGCGCACGCCAGTTAATTGACTTAAGTGAGAAAACATCTAAAGACATTAATGGATTATCTATTAAAGATATCGACAGTAGTTCAGCTGAAGATGTTAAGACCATGGTTTCCCTTCAAAATAAGCTTGGTCTTAGTGATACCTGGAATGTTAAATTATCAGACGCCAACCTCAACGCTGCTGATGTTAAAATAATTAATTCTGGAACTACACAAACATCAAGCATAGATAATAACACGTCTAACACCAAAGTAATCGATGGTGGTACCTCGGGCGAGATTGATATTTCAGCTGCGACATCAATAACCGGTACTGTAGAAGATCTATTAGATATCGTGAATAATGTTGGCGCGTCATTTGAAACAAGCGGTGATTATGGGGTCACTTGCACTAATGATGCTTCTCCTCAAGCTATCAGTGCTATCTTAGGTCATACTACAGGTCCTGTGACAGCGTCAGTCGATGCATCAGGTTCTCTTGGATCATTAATTAGTGAATTATCAGGTGCATCACCTCAAGATGTTCTTAGTTTCGTGCTCGGTACTAATACAGCTTCAGTGCAAGAGTTGATGCAACTTAGCAGTTTAACTTCTGGACCAATCGATGCAAGTAGTATTACCAATGTAACTGGAAGCACAGCTGATATTGCTGACCTTACATCGTTATCAAGTCTTAGCAATTTTAGTTTGGGTGATAGCGTCGCAGTGTCGGTATCAGATGCAGTGTCAATTGGACAACTCAGTGAATACATGGCTCTAAGTAGTGCTTCAGGTGTTGGTGTCAATTTCGAAGGTGGCATCAGGGATTCAGCGGCAGCATTCGCAGCAGCCGATGGTGTTGGCACAGAAGGCTTGGCCGCAATTGTCGAAAACCATCCTAATGTAGGCATTTCAATCACCGATACAGCCACAATGGCACAGTTAGAAGCCATTAAGAGTGGATTGTCAGGTAGTGTTGTATTAGAACAAGGTTTAACGGATGTTGCATCAGTATTCGCAACAGCCGATGGTACAATGGGGGAATACTGGGGAACAATTGCAGCAGACTATCCTGATGTGGCAATCTCGATTACCGGTCCATCGTCAGTGGCACAGTTTCAAGCCATTGATGCTGCAAGTACCGCAGATATCCAATCAAATGGAGGAATAAGTGATGTAGCAACAGCATTCGCAGCAGCCGATGGGACAACCGTTGTATCCTGGGCAGCCACTACATTCACATATCCTGATCTGGCTATTTCGATCTCTGATCAATCTTCAGTGGCACAGTTTCGTGCCGTTGATAGACAAAGTACCTTAGATATCGCGTCAAATGGAGGAATAAGTGATGTAGCAGCGTCATTCGCAGCAGTCGATGGTACAAGCACAGAAGGTTCTTCAGCAATTGCAGCAAAATATACTGACCTGGGTATTTCGATTACCGATCAAGCTAACATGTTACAATTTAACAGCATTGATGCTGCTTCTAGCGAAAATGTTGGGTTATCTGCAGGATTAAAAGATACAGCAGATAATTTAGCGTTGGGCGGTAACCCTGTGTCAGGGTTTATAGCGGCAACCAGTCAGAATGATGATCTTGAAGTTGAGGTGACTGATACTGGAACAGTAAGTGAGTTAAATAAAATTGCAGAACTTGCTGGAGGTTCAATTACAGCAACGATTAGTGGTGATAAAGCAACTTTGAGTAATCTAACAACTGCTGCAACAGACAAAATTACTATGACGGTTACCGATGATATTTCAGTTGCAGATTTCATCGGCCTTGACGCTCATACTTCTTTGTCTATTTCGTTGAATGGTGCAGTGTCCGATTCAGCACTCAATTTCGCAGCAACCGATGGTACGCCCACAGCAGGTCTGACAGCCATTGGACAACAAGCTCCTAATGCCTTATTTAAGGTCAGTGATCCAGCGACTACAGCGCAATTCGATGCTATTAATGCTGTTACTAACACAAATATTGAGTTAGCTGGTGGAGTGACGGATGCAGCATCTAATTTCGCATCAGCCGCTGGTGTAGCCACAACGACCTTGAATGACATTGAAGCACAAGACCCTGATGCGTCAATTAGGGTCACCGATGGAGTATCAGTGGCGCAGTTTCAGACCATTAACTTAGCATCGACATCAGATATCGAGTTGCTTGGTGGAGTAGCGGATAATGCAATAGCATTCGCAGCACTCGATGGTACAGTCACAGTGGCCTTTACAGCAATAGCTTTACAAGAGGATGATATTCCCGTGATCTTTAAGGATGCGCCGACATTAGCACAGTATACGGCCGCTAAAGGTGCTACTAGCGGACCTATTACGCTAAATGCTGGAGTAGAAGATACAGCAGATCTTCTTGCGTCGGGCGGTACTAGTACTGCAGCGCTCAATACGCTGACCGATAATATTGCTGATGTTGCAATTTCTATTTCAGATACGCCAGATGTCAACGAGTTGAATGCAATCGCAGCAAAAACTACAGGTGTGGTTACAGCAGCGATTTCTGCTAGTGAAGAAAATTTGGATAATCTAACTACCGCTGCAACAGACGCCATCAGTATGACGGTTACCGATGGTGTTAACGTAGCAGAGTTCATCGTCTTAGATGCTCTTACCTCTGAGAATATCTCATTAGCCAGTATATCAGATACTGCTGATAATCTAGGAGCGGACGGCTCCGCTACGGTAGGGTTTACTGCGGCAACCACGCAGGATGCTGATGTTCCAGTTACGATAACAGGTACACCGACAATAGTTGAGTTAAATGCCATTGCAGCAGAAACCACAGGTGTAGTTACAGCAACGATATCTGGTTCGCATGACGCACTGGCTGCGTTATCAACCGCTGCTACTGATGCAATTACTGTAACGTTGACAGATGAAATGTCAGTTGCGCAATTTAATACGCTAGATGGGAAGACTGGTTCTAACATTACACTTCATGCAAACGGAGTAGTGGATGCGGTAGCAAACTTTATACAAGACGATGAGACAGCCGCTAGTGGCATAGCAGCCAGTGACGGCTTAGCTGCAATTACAGTTCAGGATGGTGATGCCAAGATTCAGCCAACCGATGCGGTAACTGTGGCACAGTTTACCATCCTTAGTGCTGCAACGACAGGCACTCTCGAATTAGCTGGTGGCGTAAGTGATACAGCAGCAAATTTAGCAGCGAATGATGAACTCATTGAAGCCGAAGATGATAATGCAGTCTTTAAAATCAGCGATGCAGCGACAGTGGCACAGTTTGTGGACATTGACGCCGAAACGACATCAGCTGTGGTGTTAGAGGGTGGAATAAAAGATGAATTAGCTAATATACTAAAAGCTGATGATACTGCTCAAGATGGGTTTACTGCCGCAGAAACGCAGGATCCTGATGTTAACGTTGAGATTACTGATACAGTAACCGCAGCTGACTTAAATGCTATTGGCAATCTAACTACAGGTGTAGTTACAGCATCGATTTCTGGTAACGAAGCAGCTTTGGATGATCTAGCATCAGACAAACTACCTGGAACGGACGCCATCAGTATAACGGTTACCGATGATGTTACTTGGGCCGAATTCACTTACTTAGATGGTCGTACTGCTTTGGATATTCAGGTTGATGGTGGAATAGCTGATACAGTAGCAAATTTAGTGACAAATAAAACTGCAATTGGACAAGATGCTGATATAGCCATTACAATCAGTAATGCAGCGACAGCAGCGCAGTTCGATGAACTTGACGCGGTGACTAGCACGAATATTGTCGCAACTGGTGGAATAACGGATGCCGTAGCAAATCTGGTAGAGGCCGATGGTACAGCCACAGCTATCTTGAATGCCATTTCAGCACAAGATCCTGATGTGGTCCTCACGTTCAGCGATGCAATAAATGTGTCACAGTTGATAACCGCCAATGCGGCAACGACAGCAAATCTCGTGTTAAACAGTGTATCGGGTGTCGCAGCAGACTTTGTAGATGGCAATGGTAATGCCACAGCAGCTTTATTAGCGATTCATGCTCAGGATGGTAATACGCCTATTACTATCACCGATGGACTGACAATGGCAGAGTATGATGTCATTGATGCTGCAACATCAGGCAATATCTCGCCAACTGGTGGCATAAGGGATACAGTAGAAAAATTAGAAGCAAAAGCAGCTACAATTAATGGTCAAGATGGTGGTACAAATGTGGTCTTTACGGTCACCGATGCAGCGACAGACGCACAGTTTGATACCATTGCTGCTCAATCGACAGCATCTGTGGTGTTAGAGGGTGGTGTAAGTGATACAGCAGCAAATCTAGCAGCAGGTGCACCGACAATTGAAGTTGATGATCCTGATGCGGTCTATACGTTCACCGATGCAGCGACAGTGTTACAGGTTAGTACCGTTGATGCTAAAACGACAGCGAATATGGTGTTTGAAGCTGGCATAAGCGATTCAGGAGATAATTTAGCGGCAAGCGGTGTAGCGTCGGATGGGTTGATCGCGGCAGCCAATCAGGATCCTGATGTTGCAGTTACTGTGACTGGCACACCATCACTACTTGAGATAAATGAGATTGCAGAACAAACTGGAGGTATAGTCACAGCAGCGTTAAGTGATAGTATAGAAGACCTTGCTTCGTTAGCAACGGGTCCTGCGGATAAAATTACTGTAACGGTATCAAATGCCGCGTTAGTTGCGCAATCTACTGCGCTAGATGGTAAGACTGCTCAAGACATTATTTTTGGTGGTGGAGTAGCGGACACAGCAGAAAATCTTGTAGCAGGAGCATCTGAAATTGGAGCCCAAGATCCTAATGTAATCTTTAAAATCAACGATGAAGCGACAGTGGCCGATTTTAATGCCATTGATGCTCACTCAACAGGAGATATCGAGTTACCGGGTGGTTTAAGGGATGCGGTATCAAGTTTTGTAGCTGACGATGATACAGCCACAGCAGGCTTGACTGCCATTGGAGCCCAAGATGGTGATGTAGTCATTACAATCACCGATCCAGTGACACACGCACAATTTGATGCCATTGACGCTAAAACGTCAGTAGATCTCGTTTTAGAGGGTGGCGCAAGGGACACAGCAGCAGAATTAGCAACAGTTGCACCTCATATTCAAGGACAAGATGGTGATGTGGTCTTTACGGTCACCGATGCAGCGACAGACGAACAGTTTGATACCATTGCTGCTCAATCGACAGCATCTGTGGTGTTAGAGGGTGGCGTAACCGACACAGTAACAAATTTACTAGCTGGTGCGGCTACAATTGCAGCCGATGATCCTGATGTAGCCTTTACAATCAACAATGCAGCTACAGTAGCGCAGTTTAATACCATTGCTGCTCTAACGACATCATCTGTGGTGTTACAGGGTGGCGTAACCGACACAGCAGCAAATTTAGCAGCTGGTGCTGCTACAATTGGAGGCCATGATCCTGATGTAGCCTTTACAATCTCCGATGCAGTGTCATTTGAACAGTTTAATGCCATTACTGCTGCTACTACGTCAGATGTTGTGATAGCTGGTGGAATATCTGGAAATATTGCAGATTTCGCAGATGAAAATGGTGCAGCCACATCAAGCTTTTCTAGCCTTGTAGAGCAAGACGATGATGTAACTCTTACAATCGCTGATGAATTGAGTATTGTAGAGTTTATCGCTCTAAATGTTGCAACGACAGGACTTATTGCGTTAACGAGTGGCATAAGTGATACTGCAGAAAATTTGGCGCCAGGTGGCACTGTTGTGGCAGCATTAACGGATGCTGGTACTCTAGATCCTGATGTTGCAATTGAAGTGATTGGTGGGGCATCAGTAGCACAGTTAAATGCAATCGGTAATGTAACAACAGGTGTTGTTACAGCATCGATTAGTGGTCTTGCAGCAGATTTAGATGATCTAGGAACGCACGCTAATGATAAAATTAGTGTAACGGTGACAGATTCAGTGACAGACGCACAGTTTGATGCCATTGATGACAATACGGTAGAAAATATTGTGTTACAGGGTGGTGTAAGTGATACAGCAGCAAATCTAGCAGCTGGTGCATCGAACATTGGAGCCCAAGATTCTGATGCGGTCTTTACGGTCACCAATGCAGCGACAGACGCACAGTTTGATGCCATTGATGCTCAAACGACAGCATCTGTGGTATTAGAGGGTGGCTTAACCGATACAGCAGTAAATTTAGCAGCTGGTGCAGCTACAATCGGAGCCCAAGATCCTGATGCGGTCATGACAATCAGCGATGCAGCGACAGCGGCACAGTTCACTGCCGTTGATGCTGGAACGACATCAAATGTCGTGTTAGCGGGTGGCTTAACCGATACAGCAGCAAATTTATCAGGAGTGGCAGCTTCAATTGGAGCCCAAGATCCTGATGCGGTCTACAGGTTTACCGATTTTGCGACAGCGGCGCAGTTCACTGCCGTTGATGCTCAAACGACATCAAGTGTCGTGTTATCGAATGGCATAGAGGACACAGCAGCAAATCTTGTATCAGTTGCATCTGCAATGGGAGCCCAAGATACTGATGTAGTCATTACAGTCACCGATTCATTGACACACGCACAGTTTGATGTCCTTGATGCTCAATCGACAGTAAGTATGGTGTTAGAGGGTGGCGCAAGGGACACAGCAGCGGAATTAGTATTAGTTGCACCTACAATTAAAGCTCAAGATAATGATGTGGTCTTTACGGTCACCGATCCAGCGACAGACGCACAGTTTGATCTCATTGCTGCTGAATCGTCAGCAGCTGTGGTGTTAGTGGGTGGTGTAAGGGATACAGCAGCAAATCTAGCAGCTGGTGCACCGACAATTGAAGGCGATGATCCTGATGCGCTCTATACGTTCACCAATGCAGCGACAGTGGCACAGGTTGAAGCCGTTGATGCTGATACGACAACGAATATGGTGTTTGAAGCTGGCATAAGCGATTCAGCAGATAATTTAGCGGCAAGCGGTGTAGCGTCGGATGGGTTGATCGCGGCAGCCGCTCAGGATACTGATGCTGAAGTTAATGTGTCTGACACACCAACATTACTTGAGTTAAATAAAATTGCAGAAATTTCTGGAGGTGCAGTTACAGCAACGATAAGTGGTGCTATAGGCGACCTTGCTTCGTTAGCAACGGGTCCTGCTGATAAAATTACTGTAACGGTTTCAGATGCCGCGTTAGTTGCGCAATTTACTTCGCTAAATGGTAAGACTGCTGAAGACATTATTTTTAGTGGTAAAGTAGCGGACACAGCAGAAAATTTAGTAGCATCTGCAGCTACAATTGGAGCCCATGATGCTGATGTGGTCTTTAAAGTCACTAATGCAGCGACAGTAGCCGATTTTAATGCCATTGATGCTCACTCGACAGGAGCTATCGAGCTAGCGGGTGGCGTAAGCGACACAGCAGCAAATCTAGTAGCTGGTGCACCTACAATTGAAACTCAAGAT
The DNA here is from genome assembly GCA_002323325.1 of Coxiellaceae bacterium UBA1530. Classification (GTDB taxonomy): domain Bacteria; phylum Pseudomonadota; class Gammaproteobacteria; order Coxiellales; family Coxiellaceae; genus UBA9148. The sequence goes on from DCQA01000045.1 coordinate 23,112, forward strand.
AATAATGTGATCTTTACGATCACCGATGCAGCGACAGACGCACAGTTTGATCTCATTGCTGCTGAATCGACAGCATCTGTGGTGTTAGCGGGCGGCGTAACCGACACAGTAGCAAATATAGTAGCAGGTGCACCTACAATTGAAGGTGATGATGATGATGTGGACTATACGTTAACCAATGCAGCGACAGTGGCACAGTATAATACTATTGATGGTGAAACCTTGGGTGATATCATTGTGGGGAGTGGTCTTGTGGATACCGGTGATAACTTCATAGCATCCGGTGCGACGTTTAATTTTGCGACGCTTTATTCAAAAGTAGCGTCTATCCAGATGACTGACGCTATGACTAGTAATGCCAGCATGACTGGAACAGATGCCCAAACGGTTGATGGGGTTTCCTTTACTGGTAATGATACATTGATATTGGGAGACGCAGTCTTTACTTATACTAGCTCTACTGGTGATGATACCATTAAGTTGGATGATATGAATGGAACGACTACTTTCTCTAATACCCTTACGGCAGGGGACAAGATTCAAATAAACTGGGAAGGTTCACCAGTATCATCAGGGAATATTAATATTATGGACAGTCTTGGATCTGCTTCTGAGGATAAAGATCTCTTTGGAGTTGAGCTCTTGTCATTCAGTGATACCGTTGGTGACAATACATCTAGTGCCAATATAGAAACTTTATTAAATAGTTTTTATGATAATACGGGTGTTACTAATTATGCAGATAAGGTTTTGGTTCTTGCTAGTGATGGTTCAGACAGTAGCTTATGGTCACTTAATAACAATGGGGTTGATAATGTGGTTACTATGGCTGAGTTGGAACTTGTTGCTAACTTCACGGGTCAAAGTGATACCTCAGCAATAGACGACTTTATTGATTATTTGTATTAATAGAGACTGCTTGATAAGTTAAGCTCAAAAAAAAACCCCCTATTGAATGTTCAATAGGGGGTTTTCACTATGGTTGTTGATTATACAGCCACGTGAGGTACGCCAGCAGCTGTATTGATAGCTGATGTATTAGTTAGGCACCATAGGTAACCTTCTTGACCACGAATGAAAGCTATTTGAGTGCCTTCAGTTGTTGTTGAGATATCTTGAACGAGTTCAGCGTTGAACTCAGTCGCACGCTCAACAAAAGTAGCCACATTGTCTACATTCACAGTGATAACTACTGGTAAAATGCTAGTAGTTTCCGAAGTTTCCCCAAAAGTTAAATCCAGTGTATCTGAGATGTTTTGCTTGCTAACAAGATTGATGGCTGTATTACCAATTACGATCGTGCGAGTAGCCAACGCTTCTTCAGTACCTGTAGTAGCAACTTCTGTGATTAAACTGTCAGAAGTGTTTGCAACACCTGGTATAATACCTGCAGTGAACACTTTAGCACCGAAAAGCTTTTGATAGAAAGCAGCGGCACTGTGAGTGTTTTCTACGATCAATTGAAAAGCTACAGCAGCAGTGACGTTAAGAGGTACTTGTTGAGTAGTGGTTGTTTCAGTAGTTTCTGTTGTTTCCGACACGGTAGTCATGTTTTCTCTCCCTGGTTAATAAAAACGATTAAAACATAATCATTAAAACACAATTAAACGAAATATCAAGATGTTACCTTCTGTGTAAAATACACGATTGGTCGTTTACGGGTATGTTGGGTATGTCTGGTTGAAATTTAATATATAAGTCACTGAAATAATAACAAATATTATTTTAGTCCACCCCTCATGCAAACGATTTACTTTTACATGATATGTGCAATGGTTATACAAAAAGGGGATAATTTGATATCCTGCTCATTTTCTGATTAGATGTTTTTTTAATTTGGTGAGTCTATCATGAGCAACTTAACAGACGGTGCGTTATCACTTTTTAATCTTACAATGGCAGTCACTAATACCACAGTAGGTGCTCTGGGAAGTGAGTCAAATCAGAAGACTGACTATGATGCCAATGATATTTTACAAATCTTCTTTGGTATATGTATTGTAGGTATCATTATGGGCGGAGGTTTGTGTATGACTTATCTAAGAAGCTCTCACCTGAATCGGGGTATGTTTCCGACAGATTCCTCAAATAGCGGGTACACTGTACTTTCTGGAGATCCTGTAGCACCAAACGTTTAGCGGATATAGTTTGGGTATTTATTAGATGTTTGAGTACAATTGACAATATATCATTTGGAAAACTAGTTCATTGTATTGACTAAATCGCTTGCTCAACCGATGTCTATTAATTTCTTGGTAGATCGTGACTCACTAATAACAGCTCATAGAATTTCGCATCTAACAAGTCCATGACTCTTTGCTGGGTTTGTCATGTCGATTAGGTAAGGGTCCTAGTGCTTTGGCTTGTTCGAATGCTGGTAATAAAATACTCGGATCAGTGAGCGCGAACAGTGATGCAAAATCTTCAATAATAAAGTAACTGCGTTGTTTTTCATCATATCGGTAGGGTGTGCGCAGTACGTTGACCAAGTTGAATTTCTCGCGTACTGGTATGTTGGAATGCAGGGCGTAATGCGTTTCATCAATCGATGATAGGATGCCCCCACCGTATATACGCACACCTTGTTCGGTTTGTATTAAACCAAACTCGATCGTGAACCAATATAAGCGTGCCAGTATAGGGCGGTCTTGTTGAGGTAGTGATACACCAAACTCACCGATGGCTTGGGTAAAGTCAGCAAAGGCAGGATTGGTTAATAACGTACAATGGCCAAACACCTCGTGAAAAATGTCAGGTTCTTTCAGGTAGTCCAGTTCTTCGGGGCGTCTTATAAAAGTGGCACAGGGAAAGCGCCGCTGTGCAAGCAGTTCAAAAAATGCCTTAAACGAAATCAGCGCGGGCACTGGCGCCGCCTGCCAGCCTGTGAGTGCTTCTAGTTGCTGATTGATGATCTGTAATTGCGGTATGTGAGTGGGTGATAAGTTCAGTGCGTCGACTCCAGCTTGAAATTCCTCACAAGCACTGTGGCTCAGTGCTTCCCATTGGCGTTGATACAGCTGTTTCCAAGTAGAATGCTCGGTGTCGTTGTAGTCAATATGACCATTAATATCATGGGTTTTTGAAGTGTAATTCGAGGAAGTCATGAATGTGCTCTGAAAAATCCGACAGTTTATGGCAGTTCAGTGATGGCTGCAAGCCGAAGGTCTTCAAAGTCTTCATGTGCCACTGCTCTGTTGTGGGGCGTTGAAAACTTCCTATCAGTTACATGGATTAGCTAACATGTTGTCTTTTTGGTAGTCTGGTGTTAAGTTGATGTTCTTACCCATCAGGGTATTCAGTTATTACAGGCTCACAACTAAAGGTAAGGGTGATGAATCGCAGTTCAGAAGGTAGCACATTAAAATCCGGATTACTGGACACAAAAACACAGTCAGTTTCTCCCTCAAATTCTATTTGGAGAACACCAACTCAAAATAGAGATAACACGAACTCAGGTGCTGACCACCGTACTACTGGTTATGTTAAGTTGGACGATAACCTTAAGAAGTCAACAACACCTGGTTGCATCATTTCTTAAATCACTATGATAGTTCAATCTCCCCACCCAAATACCCTGATCTCTATCGTGAAATCTCTGATCCACTGCTGCTCAAAGCTATACATTTTCTTAAGAATATTTAAATGATCCTCCCTAGTGGTTTTTTTATTTAACGTATGGGAATTATGTGAACATTGATTAAGTATCACCCGACTTATATCGTCATTCATAGCGCAACGCTGATGAGGTGTTTTTTTGATAATGATACTTTTGATTGTGAGATACCTTAATGCAACATGATCATCAGAGTTCATCGTCTGCGTCTTCTACTAACCACTCGTATTGTGGCAGTTACGCAGGCTGAGTCCTTAGTTGTGGAGTTGAAGTTGCACAACTGATATCTGAATGCTTGAAAGCGGGTTAACGTCTCTGATTCGATAACTTCAAATGTGTTTGGTGCTCGTGCTCTGCACGTTGTTCGAGTTGTTTAAGTTGCACTGAGTCCTTGGATAAACGTTGCCATGTGACTGAACGTTTGATGCCGAGTAGTGAACCCGTTAATTTTAAGGTGTTTGGATCGATAAGTCTGGCCTCTGCGCTGTAACAGCGGTTATAGTCAGGATCAAAAATTCTGCCTCGTATCCAACGCGTATCCCAGTCTGATGATTCAGGCCGTAAATGGTGGATGATGCGTAGGCCGCGTAATGGTTTACCTTGATACGCTTTGCTACCGTGTTCACATATAACGGGCAGAGTTTTTCCTTTAAGTTTGAAAGCGCGATAAATCTCGCCGTGCAGTGTGGCTTTTTTTGAATCTGATCCGTTTTCGATGGTGAGCTTAATAATACTTTGGATTTCTTTCGCTTGGGTAGTCACCAGCCACATGCCTTCAATTAGATGAAAATCATCAGCGTTACAACTGTCATTACCCGCAGAAAAAACCGGCGGCCATTTAAAGCTTGGTTTATGTGGCATGGGTATTTTAGTAGCTGAGTGTCGGGCTAACAGCTGCCAACAGGCTAGCATCCAAAAGCTACAGGTGATGAACTGCATGAGCGTTGTATTCCTCTTGCTGAATAATGTGCCATTAAACCAAGCACTTTGTAAGATGTCGAGGGTTGTGCGGTGTTGGCTACCTCTAAAAAAGATTTATTGATACATCTTTGGTTGATTTTAGAACACCTTATCAGGTGGTTGAGTTCATGTATTTCACGTGAATTCTTTTTACCAAGCTATCATTATGCTGTCGTGAGAGGTAGTGCCTTTAAAAAACTATTCTAAATCACGGACAGTTGCTGGCATAATATCTGCGGATTCATCATATATTTTATTAGGATAGAGCAATGGACGATAAAGAAACAGATAGCGCGACTCATAATCATCCTCCGTCTACTGCACAAGTGCCACCTCAGAATCTTGATTTCATCAATCCTTTATTTCAAGCTTTATCAGTGCCACAGTCTCATTCACACACTCACCAACACATCGATGATAACGGCGGTGACTCTAGCGATGATGATGAAGATGGTCATCAAAAGAACGCTCCTAAGCCCTAGAAGGGTTGCAAAGGCGTCGTATAATCTACCAATAGCTCGTGAAGTTTAGGCGATACTTATTTTACTTTGAGCGTTTATATGAGGGTGTATAATGCTTTTTTAAGGAAACTCAAGAAAAGTTTTCTTAACACTCAATTAATCTGATGGATGGCATTTACATGTTGAAATAGCGGATTATTATAGAGTTTTTTCCAGGGCAATGTGATGCGACTACTTGAGTTTATAGCAAAAGCGATTGAAATTTTTATTAAGCAGAGTTCTTTTGATCGCTATCACTCAAGGAGTTTGTATGCCTTGGCTAGTAAGATTTCTTATGGTAGTCATCGTCAGCAGGTGCTTCAAGTTAATTCTCAAGGCGACCTTGTTATTCTTCCGATGTCTGAGCAAGAGGCGAGAACGCAATCCAAATTTGTTTTCCGTCATGTTAAGGCTGCTCATCTGGCAATAGTAAAAACATACGCTGGTATGAAAGATCGGTATGTTTTACTGAATAATCTCATCAGTATGCTTGCTGCTGTCGTTGTTCAGGGCCCGCTTCATTGTACCTCTGAGCATCGGGATGCGATTCGTAAAGAGGCTGAAGCATTTTTTAAAAAAAATGGTTTGATATTCTCCAATTTAAAAGATGATCAAAAAAATGCGTTATTGAAACATATGAAGTTCGCTCAAGATAATGATCGTAAAATTGTTTTTTCTCATGTTATCTCATCTTATCGACAGTATTTATCTGATAATATTCATCAAAACCCAAAGTTTATTCGGATTATTGATCATATCGATAAGTTGATGACCTCAAGCACCCACACTATTCAGTCACTGACAGTTTTCGATAAATCATTCATTGAAAAAATCAGACACATCCCACCTCTTTCGTTCAAAAACTTTATTGCAGATATCAGTGATGATAGCTATACCGTTGCTGTGGAAACTAAGCTGTCTGTCTATCCACGAAGTTACTCCATGTTCGGAGGAAAGTATCCTCTAGATAACCTTCGTGCTGTGATTGAAGATATCGGACGCTCGGCAGTGTCTCATCAGCCTCATTCAAATGTAAATGCATCCTGTTCGTCTAATTTATGTATTCGACGATGAATAACTACTGGAGCGGCGATCATAACAAAAACAATCTGACGTATGGTCGTTTATCATGCCGACTGCTTGCATGAAGGCGTAGCAAATCGTTGGCCCAACAAAAGTGAATCCAATCTGCTTAAGTGCGTGTGACAAGTTCTGAGACAATGAGGTATGTGCAGGTACATCCTCATGCGTCTGCCAATGATTAATGATGGGTTGATGATCGACAAATTCCCAGATCCACTGACTAAAATCATGCTGCCTGCAGTGGTTTAAATAAGCCTTAGCATTGGTGATGCATGCTTGTATCTTAAGTCGATTACGGATAATGGCAGTGTTTCCCATCAGTTGCTGTATTTTTTTATTGTCATAGTGCGCGATAATCTGTGGATCAAATTGGTCAAAGGCCACTAACAGGGCAGGGCGCTTTTTTAGTATGGTTAACCAATTCAAACCTGCCTGCATGCCTTCGAGTAACAGCATCGTAAAGAGCTGTTGGCTGTTATAGACAGGAACACCCCATTCATTATCGTGGTAATCGATATAAATTGGGTCATCGGTTACCCAGGCACAACGTGTAGGCATTATTCGACGTAGAGATCACAAAATGGTTCTACCGAGGCATCGACGCTATAGTGAGTGAAGTCAGTAACGCCTGTGTTTCGTAATACCTCCTCATCAATATAGAAGTGACCGGTATTATCACGACTATTAGAGGTAAGGATAGCATAAGCTGCATCAGCAACGATGGCAGGGTGGCGGCTAGCACGGAGTATCTCTGGTGGAAAGTGCACGCGTACCGCAGCAGTATCGATAGTGGTTTTTGGCCATAGGGAATTGACCGCGATACCGTCCCCTTTAAGTTCTGCTGACATGCCGAGCGTGCATACACTCATGCCAAACTTACTGTAGGTGTATGCGACAAAATCTTTAAACCATTTGGATTCCATTTTGAGTGGTGGTGCCAGATTCAAGATATGTGGATTATCGGCTTGTTTTAAGAATGGAATAGCTGCTTGTGAACAGGCAAAGGTCGCTCGTGCATTGACGCCCATCATGAGATCAAAGCGTCTCATTGGCGTGTTGAGGGTATTGGTGAGGCTAATCGCACTGGCATTATTAACTAGGATATCCAGACCACCAAAATGTTTGGCTGCTTCTTCTATGGCTTGTTGGATAGCTTTATCATCCCTAACATCCAGTTGCAGAGGTAGCGCCTGACCACCAGCATCGATCACTTCTTGAGCAACCGAATCCAGTGTGCCCGGTAAAGAAGGATGCGGCTTGGAAGTTTTACCGGTGATAACAACATTAGCACCATCAACAGCGCATTTGAGCGCAATTTCCCGACCAATGCCACGCGTTGATCCTGTGATGAAAATGGTTTTGTTAGATAATGACGTCATGTGAACCTCCCTGGTATCTTTGTGCATGCATTCTAGCGTACTCAGTAGAGAGAGGCTAGTCCGCTAATTGCCACTGAAGCGATTAACTGCATTAAATTGAAATCTTTCTATGTTCTTCTACAACAGAACTGCTCGGTGTTGACTATTGTCATTAGGCGGAAGTGATGGGGTATTCGGCAATGTTACAGAGGTTAATTTCAGACTTCTTCTCTTATGACATAACTTTTGTTACAGATAAACAAAAGCATGCGCCTTTGATGTTATTTTTTTCTTTGAATGCTTCGTCAATTTTAATACTGAGTTCATTGTGAGATTCACAGAGTCGTGCAATTAAGCTTAAACCGGTTCCTGTTCCATCGGTTTTTGTCGAGAAAAAGGGTTGAAAGATCTTACTATACAGAGATGGCTCAATACCCGGTCCATTGTCACAGACGTAAACGCAATATTGATCACTCGTTTGTGTGATAAAAAAAGTGACCTCTGGATTTTGTGTTTGTGCGTCATGCATGGCTTCTATGGCGTTATTGATAATGTTTCTAAGGGCAAGCTCAAAAAACGTTCTGCTGGTCTTGATGGTATATTTATCATTGTGTGGGTTATTACTGGTTGTGAATGCGACTTTTGTGTGTGATTGTTTATATTCATAGCACAGTGAGCTTAGGACATGATGGATGTTAAATTTTGTCGGTTCAGAGCTCGTGTTGTCGGTTAATAAGTCTTTCACGCGATGAATGGTTCTACCCATTTCCTCGGTTAATTCAATTAGTTTAGGTAGCGTGTTTTTTATTTCTTTCTGTAAAAAATCAGTGTTACCTTTTGCTTGAGATTGCCAGTGTTGTAGTGTTGAGGATAAGCACGCTAATGGTTGGTTCACCTGGTGCGCGATACCTGATCCGACTTCAGAGGCCAGTGACAATCGTAACACACGATCCAGTTGTTCTTGATGGAGTTGTTCGTTTTTCTCGACCAGTAAATCACCGGTAATATCCCTAAAGGATGCAGAATAGTAGGTTTTCTTGGATTTTGGTTCGATGAATGAATAAACAGTAGCTTCTGTGGCAAGAGTCTTATTATCACAGATGGTCATATTGATACGCCCACTCCAGCTGCCGGTCTCCTTTATGATGGGTATCATTTCTGAGGCGACAAAGCGCATCTCTTCATCGTTATGATAATCTGAGATATAACAATCTTTAGAGGAATGATTGGATTTATGGTTAAGTAGGTTTTTCGCTGCCTGATTTCGATAGATGATCTTTGATGTGTCTGCATCAGTTATAAAGTATAGGCAGGGTGAACTATCTTGTATTTTTTCCAAAGAGGCGATCAGGGTTTCTTGCTCGTTAAGTCTTTTTTCGTTTTTGATTTGCTGTGTGATATCAAGCATGGCACACGAGATGTAAGTTTTTCCGTCTTGGCTGTCAATACGTGTGGAATACGAGTAGGTTTTTAGAATTTCTTCTTGCGTATTTGGTAATGACATAGACTTATAGCCTTCCCATTTTCCATTTTTCAGTACTTCTGGTACAAAAATCTTGGTAACAAAAGTTAGCTCTTCCTCTGAGTGTAATTCCTGAATATGAATGGTGTTTTGTTTTGATAGTGCTCCAGTTCTCTTTTGAAACGCTTTGTTGCTATATGCCACCGTTTGAGTATCAATATCGATAACAAGGTGTAAAACCGGTGATTCGTTTTGGATATGAAATAAAAATTGATTTCTGTGAAAGACTTGATAGTTTTGTGTAATATTCCTTGCCATCAAGTGGTATTCTTTAATGGAATTTGAATCATTGAGTACAGGCCAGAGTGCGATATCAAATGACAGGATGCCATGTGGTGTCTTTTTATGAATTACTTGATTAAAGTGACTTTCATTCAGTGAGCTGCTGAGTCTAAAAGCGTCTTGTATATAAACTTCTGGATGTGCTTGTGTTTGCTTGGATTTTAGGAGCTCTTCGATGAAATCATGCGTTAAAGAGGGACTCCATTGATGTAGGCACTTTCCGATCCAGTTGGATCTGCTCTCTTGCATGAGCTTTTCAAAAGAGTCGGAGATAAAAAGTATGTGAAATTGTTCGTCTAACCTGAAAAACATGTCCTCACTGTATTGAATAAACTCGTTAAGAATTTGTTCACTGGATTGTAAGCGAGAGGTTTTTGCTTCGAGTGTTTGTGTCATGGTGACGAGCATTTGACCCAATTCGTCATGTGCACTTTGTGGTGTGAAGTCGTTGTAATCACCTTGCGTAATCGCATTGGCTTGCTCGGCAGTGGATTGTAATGTGTGCTGCATTTTCAGTAATGAGTTCACCAGATCATTAATTTCACCAGGGCTGTCAAATTCCAGAGAGGCATCCAGCATGCCGTCTGAGAGTTGTTGTGCGAAATAGGTGATAGAACGCACTTGTTGGGTGAGCTGGTCGGACGCAGCATTGACGTGTTGCGTGATTTCAGACCAGCAACCATTAACGCGAGGTACGTGTGCATTTTGTCCGAGTAATCCTTCCTCACCAATGGCGCGTGCCACTGTCATCACTTGCTGAGAAAAGTGGCGTAAGTTATCGACCATGTTGTTTACAATGGTTTTAAATTGCAGTACCTCACCTTGAGCATCCACGGTGATTTTTTGACTAAGGTCTCCATTGGCAACCGCGTTTGACACGGTGATCATATCGCGCACCTGTGTTGTTAAGTTGCCCGCCATAACGTTGACAGCTGAAGTCAGTTGTTTCCATTTACCTTTAACTCCAGGAACATCGGCTTGGCCACCTAAGGTCCCCTCTGTTCCAACCTCAAAAGCGACTCGATTCACTTCTTCATAAAACAGATTTAGTTGATCTACCATGGTGTTAAGAGTTTCTTTGAGAGAAAGTACCTCACCTTTAACATCGCCATGCATTTTTTGACTCAAATCACCTTCGGCAACGGCGAGAGCCACAGCGCTCACTTCCCTCACTTGTAAGGTTAAATTATCAGCCATGCTATTAACGTGGCGAAGCAGTTTTTTCCAGCCGCCGGCGATTCCGTAACCGTAAGCTCTTCCTCCGAGTTTTCCTTCTTGTCCTACTTCCTGTGATAATCGGATGAGTTCCTCATTAACCGTCTGAAGTGTGTTAGTAAGGCCATAGCAGCGCTTGATGATAGGGTGATAGCGGTAAAATGAATCATGTTTAAAATTAAACTCACCGCGCTCAAGGTTGTCAATAATAAAGCTAATATCATCTAGTAAACCGTTCTCAGTGTCTTCGATTGTAAGTGTTTGCTGTGGAGTTGCTTCCTGCCAGATAATTTGTATGGCGCTATGTTCTTTAATACGTGTAGCGGTACTGTTTAATTGAACAGTTTTGTTGCTAGTGGAATGAATTGAAATCACTTGTTGAAAGGTATTAGGGGAGGTGTCCTTTACTAACCATGAGCGCAGTGTGCTGAGGTAGTTATAGGAAGAGCTGCTGGTTAAGCAATGTTGCCATGCGTCTAATGCTAAATTGTCTTGTGAGAAGAGTTGGTCATTGATGGATTCGATGTGTCTGCAGCAAAGCTCCATGTCTAGTTCAAACACGGTGAGTGATAATGCATCAATGGCTGAGTAGCGATGATCGTAGGCTGGTTGTTGGTGTTGGTTAATCGAAGTGATAGGAGATTTCACGGTAGGTTCTTCGCTCACTGAGTTATATGTAAACTCCTAGACTTTATCAGAAATTCAGCATTTGCATCATAATAATCATCGCAATTAACATTAAGATAAAATTAAATATAGTTCTCAATAGGTTAGTGGGTAACTTTCTGATTGTTACTCATATTTATTCCTTAATAATGCCTGAGATTTAACAAATGGTGTGGATATTTTACTCGCCGTTTGTATGGTTTTCCTTTATAGAGAACATTTCAAAAAAATAAATAGTTTTAAATTTAATATTTATTTAATTTTTATGTGGCAATATGGGCATAATATTTTCAAATAGTTGTCAGTTCGACAAATGTGGAGGTTTTATGAAAGGGGTAGATCCCATTGCTATACTTGTGGACGATCAGAGATCAATATCGGCAGTTAATGTACAGCTTCATCAAGATAATAATGCTTCATTTCGTGTTAAATGGCATAGATTATGCTTAGTTTTATGGGGAAATGGCCCTAGTCCTAAAGGTAAAAATTCTTTCCATAATGATTGCTTAGCAGGTCTTGACGATAAGTTGTCCCTTTATAAAACTGAAAATACAGGGTCTTGGATAAAAACAAATAGGGCAAGAATTCGACATGTTAATGATATTTTGACATTACTAGATAATTTGTATTCCTTATTACAGCATACCTCTATCAATGAACAAACTATCGATATGTACTCAGGAATAGTAGAAAATATTAGAATCCAGGTTGAAAGCACCAAGAAAGAGATCACCAGGGGGTATCGTTTTAGCCCGCAAATATTTTACTTTCCTCGCCCGGAAAACAGTCGGGTTTATGCAATTTTAGAGGATTACACGTCGAATCTTGAAGGGAATATACGCCATTTCAATGACACTATTTTGGCAAGTGCCCCCCCCTAGACATCCGACGAGCTATTAGACAATGTTAGATCGTTGTTATGTGGGTTTCTATTATCAGAATTACACTCGTCTGTCGAAGTGATAGTAAAAAAACTCTGGGATTTTCGATCTGAATCTTTGTGCTGGGCAGTATCTGGATGCATACAAGACACGGTTACTGACTCTATGACTAATGCCATAAGTGCCGTTATGGCAAGAGCATGGCTGCTCATTGCAGTATCTTTGTCTGGGAGCATCATTATCACATAACTCACTGAGGTAACTAAGAATATCAGAGGAGCAGCGTTAGGCAAGGTGGGTGGTTTAATTGCAGATTTACCCTGTTTTGAAGCTAATGAATTAAACAAATAATAGGTAAAGGAAAAGCCAATGGAATCAACGATCGTAGCCCACAGTATAATGGCTTTACTGTCGTTGCCATTTCCAAAAAAAGCTTGCTTAAGAGCCCCGCTGCATGATTTCCAAAGCCTTAGTAGGATGGTTGGGTCATTAACAAAGTGTTTGATTATTCCCTCATTCAGTGATTGAGACATTTGTCGCAGATAAATGTCTGAGGCAAGCGTTGTGCCAAAGTCGAGATTAAGGAGTATCCAAAATAAAGCTGTTTTCGCATCGTGGTTATCATCAATAGAGTTAAGAATGAGGTGGTTGTAAAGATTCATAAAAGAGCAGCTATAGCTAAGAATACACCAAGCCATAGGGTGTTTGTGTCGATACAATGTTGTTTGGTCAATGTTGTGATCGTCTCTTCTAGAAGTCGCCGCGTAATCATTAGCTGGAACTAATTTCCAACCATGAGTGGCATGATACAGTGGCCACATAGTTGCCACTAGAATTATGATCCGTGTGCTAGATATTTCCTGATTAGTCATTGTACTTGATAGGCCGTTATGGCTTTCAGAAGTTTGCACCATCAGCACTGCGGCAATGTTAAAAAGAACAGATGTGATTGCATACCGAGTGTTTAATGAGAAGTTAAACCAGTCGAGTGCATTTTGAGAATGATTGTTATCATCCGTTTTTAGAAGTTGATACGCATCTGACGACATAAGATTTGCCTCGTTGGGGTGGGTGCCTATGATTTAGACTGAATGTTATTTTCAAGGCATATGGTTAACTATCCATAAGCTGTATTTAAGGATATTCGTGACACGACCGTGCGTGAATGGGTGTGATAGTGCACCAATTTCATACTGAAAACAACACATTTTATATAACTTTAAGTGTAAATCATAAGTCATTGTAAATATGACTTATTCTTCGTTATCTTCCTACTGTTAAGTGCGTAGTCAGACGGCTTGTTGTTCGATGATGTTCACTACGGTTTGAAGTAAAGATTGCGTAAGCTGGCTCCAGTTTGTCTGAAAATGTTCTTTCGTCAGCTCAAAATAACAGAGACGAGAATCTGTTATTAAGTATTTATAACGCGCTAGATCACTCATGGTCTGCTGCCAGTCGTTTGTAGTGAGCGTGAGTCTCTCAAGGCACTGGTCAAGAGCATTGGCAGTTTGTAGTTCTTTCATTTGTCGGTATTGACTAATGTATTGATCTACATACTCACGATGTAATGTTTGTTGAGCAATGGAATAACTCTCTAAAACAACTTCCCATAATTGCTGTCTTATACACTGTGATACTTGAATCATTGGATCATTTATTTCAGTGTTGATCGATTTTGGAAAATGATAAAGCTGAAGAATAATATTGGACTTTTCTAAATAGATGTCGCGATTATCCAAAAGGTTTTCCAAAATAACAGTAGGTGGTTCCTGGTTTGGTGCTGTCAGCCACGTTAAGTATGGTTGTAATAACGCATGTGGTTTGATGGTTGGTGGTACATATTGTATGGTCATCAAGCAATAGGTTATTTGTTTTTCAAATAGGTAAGACAAAGAATGTGGTTTTTCTAGCACGGCGTGTTGTTTAAAAAGATTAAGGGTTTGAATAGTTTGATTGATCGCTGGTAATGGTGGTTTCTCTCTAATAATTGTCGTTAAGTGTGATAATGTTTCCTTGGCATCCTGTTTTTTTTGATCGATGTTATTTTGGGGCCACCAATCCTTGAGTGCTTGTTTGCATGGGTGAGATAAACTGGAGTTTTCTAAAATCAATTCAATATTTCTGTTCCAATAGAAGGTGTTTTTAGCGGTTGTGAGTACTAATTGTGCCTCGTCATGGGTGATGATGTTTGTTTGAACAGCGAGTGCTACAGTGTAGCGAATATTGATCATGGCCTCGCTGTATGGCGAATAATCTAATGTATGATCATAATGAGCAACTGCCACTTCATCGTCGTCAACTAAAGTACTATTCACATAATCCTGATATATCCTACCATAGCCGATCATACCGACTGAGTTGAGTTCAGATGCACGAAGAGCGCCCATGCTCGAGCATCCAATCACAATAACTCCCAGCTGTATGGCGATGAGAATTTCTTTATGCCATATACTGGGTGTGTTTTCATAGATGCCATCAATAATGATAATAATATCCGGCCTAAGAGGTAGCAAACGAATGATATCACCACATTGAATAGGAGAGTGAAAATACGCTGACGGTACTAACGATAACCCCTCTGAATGAGACAGAGTCGGGCCCGTAAAAATATGCGTGTTTGGTGTGGTCATATGGCTCCGAGCGACGGTATCAGTATCTGTGTCATCGGTACCTTGAGGTGCTTTTTAGTGTGATTAACCATGAGAATGTCGGTAGTTCCACTGTTGTGAAATCGTCTCATGAGTTCTTTTCGAATATTTTCTGATTTAATGTATTTATTGGTCAGTTGTTTTTCAGTCAGCTGAATGAATTGACCTTGAGTAATTGGCAGGGGTTGATTAATGTGTCGATTATTATACTGTGTGGCGTAATTATCGTCTCGTGACCCAGCAACGATAGTCAGTCGCGTTTGTACAGCTTCTAGAATCGCGGCCTCAATCGCATGAGAGTGGTCGAGGTGACAACCGGTTCCAACACACGTCCCAAGGTTTCTATGGGTGTTCTGGTCGATGATTTCGCAAAAATACACAGGAATACTCCATTGATTATTGATCAGGTGTAAGCGTATCTGCTTTTGATTCATCGTAATCTTTTTGACAAGTTGGTTAATAGAAGGGTTTGTAATGGGTAATGCGACGTGTTGAATGCAAGTTGGATTTTCTTTTTTCCAATATTGGAGCGTGTATCGTTCAATGACTTCGAGCAAAGCTTTGCATGAAGCTTCAAGAATCGAGTTTCCTCCGGCAATACCTGTAGAGGTTTGCCTGAAATAATGAGCATGTTGTTTATTTGTTCTCATGTCCAGTGATAACGCTTCTTTGGGTACCCAAATACGAGACATGTCTGAGAGATTGACTGATTTTACCCATTCAAGCGTTTGTGAGTGAATATCGGGGTGGATAAAGCAGCCATGATGAATGGTTTTTGGATCTAGATAGTCATTAGCTTTTGAGCGATTGTTGTAACTCGAAATGTGAGAAAGTATGTCAATAGACTCCAGGTGATAAAGCTCGAGACTTTCCATGATGGCCGATACTTGAGCTTGGGCTGCGCTTGCCCCTTTACCTTGGGCCACGCATAGGTAGTTCGACAGAGGTCGTATAGCTTGCCATACCGGAATACCGATATCGTCTAAGCCTGTGATGTTACTGACTCTAGTGATGTGCGAGCGCTCAAGTATGCTGTTTAGGTATCGCAGCGTGTCATTGATATTTTTCTCGCGAAAAGATAGCGAATTTTGCGGATGAGCTATCGGTTGGTTTGAGGATGGATGTATATTAGTGTGCAATTTGAGTGATGAATCAGTCATGTTAACGTCCTTGGTTTTTGATGATTGATAGACCCCAGGGGGGCCCTTGTCCATCCGTGGACAAGGGGATCAGGGATACTTAGTTAAAAAAGCTCGCCAGGGTTTGTGAAGGGGAGGATCACAGCAGAATGAGCTTGCATATCGTGATTAGAAGAAAAATGCAGGTCTTGATGATGGTGTTTTGGTTTTATTTCCATTCCCTCGACTCCTTGTGTAGGGTTGATGATGATTGTATTGGCGGTTCACTTATTGACTTAAACGTAATCAATTTATAGAACGTTTTTTTGAGCTTTGCAATTAATCCCAGGGGAAATAGACTAATTAATGATTCCTTAATATTTAGATATTCAGATGTATACTGAGTCTCTTATAAAAAGAGCAAGTTACGATGATTGTTACTCCTATCGCCTATAATTTGCTGGGCATCAATTTGCAGAAGATGGATTGTTAATGCCGACGCATCCTCTGAGAAAGGCACCGGAATAGGCTAACTTATCGTTGCTGGTGCTTATCTCGCAGTGAAAAAAATTGGGATCAAATGCATCGATGGTGTTAGAGAGATCAACTTCATTATGAATATCTTTTTTAGAGTGGAGAAAATGCAGGTTGACTGACTCAAGCATTTCTCCTATGACGGTGTTATGCATGCCTGTTGTTTCTTGTTGTACGGCATCACGGTAATGAGAATAGATATGTTTAAGTTCTCTTAAGTCATGGAGTGTGGTTGTGAGACGTTTTGCACGATTCAGTGAAGCTAACACGGTAGGGTATTGGAATGAGTAATAAGTAGTAAAATTGGATTGTTGAAAATCAAAGCAATCAGCATGAATAATTGTTGGTATATAGTGTTTCAACGCGTAATCGTTTAGTAAGCAGTCTTGGATAATCGAAAGAGGCATAGCAGATTCATCGATGGCGACTCGTAACCCAGGAAACTGGCCTAGAGCCATGGCTAGTATATATTTGAATGTTTCTGCCAAATAAGGATTAGGTCTTAGATTTCGCTCTGTAGTCACTAAGTTAAATGAGTAATCATAGAAAATCTTATTTCGTTGATAGGATGATTTGAGCCAAGCAGACTCAATAAGGTGGCAGTATAAGGGTTGCCATGAGAGGTCGTTTTTTATTCGATTTACCCATGATTGGGGAAAAAGAATGGCACTTGACTGCCAAGTGCTTTCATGTGATTTTGCCTTAACAATGTGCTTAAAGAAAGTTCCCTGCTCATACAGCGAAGAAGGATGAGGTGACTTGATTTGTAATTTTCGTTTGAGCTGCATGTAATGCACTGAGTCGTTAATATTGGGCAGTGCAAAACATGATCTTGATCCGGATGACATTTGTGTTACCGGTGTCGGATGTACGCTTTTATTTTTTTCTAAATGCAGTGAAAGAGCAAAAATATCACCGGGAGTGAAAATTTGTGATGGAATGATGCAGCTACCTGTATCTATGAAGAGTTCCATGCTTTTTTCGGTGGTTATTCCAATGGGTATGTAGTTACCAGCATATTCAAAATCAGTCGCCAGCTGTCTGTCGCTGTGGTGCGATAAACAATTAAGTGACGTCTTGTCTGGAAAGTGAAATTGAATACCGTTATCAATGATTTCACCGTAGTCATAATGGACTTGGTATAAGTACATGTTATCAGAGGGATTGAGTTGGTCGATAATTTGAGTTATCGCTGGGTTGATATCTTGAAGGATTTTCCTAGCCTGATCCCATTTAATTTTCTTCAGGCTATTTCTAGCTTGATGATTGGGGTTTGGTGTTAGTGTTGATCCCATCACTTTAAGCCTTGTTAAAAATTGTCATTATCTTACCGATTATTCGTAGATAAAAAAAGGACTCTGAATCGATAATGATCATCATTAGTTCCTTAAAATTAGATTAAATGCGGCGCTTATTGAGTTCTTCTTGATGTTGATCAATTGTCAGGGTGTTAGCGACTCAAGAATGCTTAATCGTGATGTGGATCAATCTCTGATGGCAACTGGTTGTGACATGATTAACATCCAATAAAAAAATATTTAAAAGTGAGAACATCATGGAAAATATCCCGTTAAAAAAAGCACTGAATGATTTTTTAGAAAAACCATCAATTGACTCTTGTCAGTCGCTTCTCTATGAAACGACAGGCATTGTCGAAATAACCATCAAAGATTTTCAGATTACCGGTCATTTTAATGATCTCATTGATCAATCAGATGATCAAAAAAGTCAGGTGATTGATCGATATCCAACTCCCGATGCTGATGATGTTCAGTCATCTGTGATATTCAATTGTTTTTTGAAGTTCGCTCAATATGTTAAGGCAGAGGCTATCATTGACAACATAAACGTTTTTCAAATAGCGCTGCACTCGCAAACGGGATTGCCAGAAACAACCATGGAGTTCTATCGACAGAAATCATTAAGTGCTCTACAGATACTGACAGTATATTGGTGCGCAGAGCATAATCATCCGGAATTAATGTTTATGACAGAAAAGATGCTATCTTTGATGAGTATAGTCAGTAATTTTGAAACAGAAATACGAAGTCTATCCTCCAAACACTTCGGTCGTTCTAAACTCATTAAGTGTCTTTGGCGATTCCGTGAGGAAATTGTTTTTGCTATTGATCGACTGGCAAGAAAATATTCAAGGGAGTGTTTTGATGAGCAATTTCAATACTCATCGTTGCGCTATGAATATAATTTACTGATGGAAAAGCTTCAAATTTTATCACACTCAGTTCATGACAAATTATCATCCGATCATCATTCGTCTGCTGAGCCAGCCATTATTGAAAGTATTACAAAGGTATCACAGGTCATTAATGATGAATGGCAATCAGTTATCAGTGAGTTCAACACCTTAGATGAATATATGCCAGCGAGTACCATTCAGGACCCATCAGAAGTCAGTGTTTTAAATGAGGTGTTTTCACCGCTATATAACGGCATGTCTCATGAATTAAGAGAATCGAATTATCACGCTTTAAGAGAAAAACTTTCAGCTTGCTTAGATAACAATGATAACCCCTTGATCCTGTTTTTACTCAATAAGGTAGGGACGCTGACCGACTGCTTAAGTAATTATGATGATCACATACACGGACTACTATCAGAAAATACACTGTCTAAATCGAGTATTCCTGATCAATTAATATTAGTGCGTGGTTTATTTAAAGATCTCTCGGATTTTTTTGATATTTTTTGTTGCCCAAGGTCAATTTGTGGTCGCTCATTCCAAGAGTTTCAGGTTGCTCAAATATCCATGGCTCATGAGATGCTGTCAAAGATATCGCGTCTTCAAGATGAGCGTATTATTGATTGTCGTCTCAGCGTTTTTATACCCTTACAAGATTTAATTACTCGTTTAGAGTATGTCGTTTATGAGCAATCAATTTTTGTGAATGCCTATTCAAATTTATTGGAGAGTATTGATGATTTTGATCGGGTGATTGATGATTTGTCGGATGGTAAGCGATCCATGGTTAAGCCTTATGCTAATATACTTCGCTCTCATGCATTTGATTACTCGCAAAAGGTATTAAAAGATGTGAGTAAGCCACGTCATCATGTCGCCGAGATAGGAACAACCATGGTTTTTCAAGCAAAAATGGGGCATGTGATTGAGGAAGCAGACCAATGTTTGCGTATCCATCGTCACCCTGAATGGTTTCGTATCGGTGTGCGTTTAATTATGTCAATGAAGCACTTTATAGCAGCTTGTTTTGCGCATGGACAGCTCAAGGTTCATCACGCGATGTTATCCAAGCAATTTTATCAGTCAGACTATTTGCCGTCCTCCTCTGTGTTTGCTAATACAGCGATTGACCGACTGACTCAAGGTCTCGTTACTATAGGTCACCAGGTAAGACATTAGATCTCTGTATCATTTTTAAAAGATATTTGTTATGGTCTTTATCACTTATTTTAATTAAAGATCGATTATACAATGCGTCAATAAGTGTTACACGAGTCTCCGTGACGATATCTTTTTTTCTTTGATACAATATTTAAGGGGATTTTATGAATGAAAACACCATAGCTGTTTTTAGTGTTGCCAGCGACCTTGCTGGAAATATTCCTGGTACAGCAGAAGCCCCGGCGTACCTCTGTCGTCATCTTGCTCCCAGTGATTCGCTCATGTGGAGCAATATATTGCATCTAAATCCAGCTTTAGTGGCTGAGCCTGTGATTAATCAGTTGACCCCCGTCTTCAGACAGTTAGCTACCGACGTATACAATTGTGTTAGTGTAGATCGACGTTTTATTACAATAGGCGGAGACCATTCAGTAGCGTTGGCTTCCTGGTCCGGTGTTTCGAAGAGTCTTCGGGAGCAGGGTGAGCCATGGGCTCTTATTTGGATTGATGCGCATTTAGATATTCATACTTTTGAAACAAGCCATACAAAAAATATACATGGTATGCCAGTCGCTGGCTTGCTAGGTCAAGATCGTGCATTGATGGATATGGTGAATCTCTCGTCGGCAGCTTTACAGCCAGAACAGATATTTTATGTGGGTGTGAGAAGCTTTGAAGCTGAAGAGAAACAACTTGTCGAGTCATTGGGTTGCCATGTATATGACATGCCTGCTGTTCACGCTAGAGGTATTGATTCTGTCATTGAAGAGATCAGCCAACATTTATCCGCTCAAGGTATTTATAAAATCGGTATGAGTATCGATATTGACGCACTCGACCCCACTGTTGCCTCTGCTGTGACTGTGCCAGAAGATGACGGTTTGCTGCTTCCTCAGATTGTCGATCTTATTGCTCGACTAGGGGATGATTTTCAGATGATTGGTGCTGATCTTGTCGAGTACTGTCCCGACAGAGACCAAGATCAGCAATCATTGCGCTGTATTCAAAATATACTCAATGAGATTGTGCGTGTGACGCTATTGGGTAAAAAAAATCAGTTCTAAAGATCGGTTTTTAATTGTGGGTTGGTGGGGACGATTGAGTGGTTTCAGTGGGTGCTTTTGTTTCCTGCGAGGGGAGAGCGTTTTTCAAAAAGATTGTTTTAG
>DCQA01000021.1:0-20429 GCA_002323325.1 Coxiellaceae bacterium UBA1530
ATAGGAGAAAATTATGATTCGCTTAGAAACATCAATGGGCAACATTGATATCGAACTGGACCACACCAATACACCTAACACTGCAAAAAACTTTTTGCGTTATGTTGAAGAAGGCTTTTATGATGATACATTATTCCACAGAGTCATTAATGACTTTATGATTCAGGGTGGTGGCTTTGATGGAGACATGGAACAAAAGGATACGCACGATCCTATTGAAAATGAGGCGGAACACGGTGAGCAAAATATGCGTGGCACACTCGCAATGGCACGAACTATGGCACCACACTCTGCATCATCACAATTTTTTATCAACGTCAAAGATAATGCTTTCCTTAACTTCCAATCTAAAGATCCACAAGGTTATGGGTATTGTGTATTTGGAAAGGTCATAGCGGGTATGGATATTGTTGATCAAATAAAAGTGGTTGAAACAACCTCTCGCAACGGTCACCAAGATGTTCCAGCCGAGCCCATCATGATTACTAAAGCAACTGCCATCAATGAAACTGTCTCAGCTGACTAATTCATTTGAGGCTTATTGCCCGCTTATCTAGTGGGCAATCCTAACTCTATCGTCACTGATGTACCGACTCTACTTTTCAACGACACTTCTTCTCAGTTACATTAAAAGAAAATTATTTATGGATTTTTTGCTCGCCCAGATCTCAAATGATGCGTTCATTGGTCGATTTATTTTGCCACTCACGTTATGGTTCATTTAGTCTCAACGCGTCTATGTTAATGCGTGTTTAAACTAAGCTAAATTGAATATTAAGTGAGCGAGTGCATGTGATGCCCAATACAAAAGAAATTTGTGAAGATGCCATGCGATCATTAGCAAGCATGCAGACCTCGCATGACATCATACCTCGCCACCATTTACCTGCTTGTATACTCAATCCTGATACTGGCCTACCAAGCTACACTTTAGCTGAACACGAGCAGGCGGTGCTGCCAGAGTATATTCGTTACACTGAGTCAGCGAGACAAATTCGAAATATTTTAGATCAATATACAGCAAAGAAACACTATGATTCCCCAGTATTGTGGCGCTGTTTGATGACGACTTATTTAGGTGTAGGCGAATGCCACGAAACCAGTAATCGTTTGGTGGTTGAGTTGGTGAAACGTGGCATTTTCACCGTGTATTTTTTATATTTAGTCGGCTACTTAGATCAACCTGATACACGCCCAACCTACAATCATGTTTTACTAATGGTTGCCGATCACCCAATTCATATTTCAAAAAAACAAATTACCCTTAAAGACTTTTTCAACGATCACCCTGGCTGGGTATTAGACGGGCTATTGAATCTTGTTAAATATAGCTCAGAGTACATGCTTGATCCAGTAGCACAAGAGTACACACGATTGCACCATTTCCTTGTAAATGAATGTATAGAATTTAATCGTAATCGTGCGGTTACTCAGGAGGTAGCACAGCGAGTGGAACGCGAAGCACGTAGTGCCTTACAACCGTTAATCGAGAATCAGGTGGTGATACCTTTCTTACGTTTGCAAACTGCAGTTATTTTGAAAGGAATGAATGATGATCGCCTGAATGGTGGGTATGCTGAAATTTATCATGCGCAGTGCCTTGAGGGAAAAATTGAATATATCGTGATTGATCGTGGAGGACAAAAGCATGCAATAACGTCAAAGCAATGTCAGCGAGTTTCTGATGTTATCACTGCAGGCTGCTGGGTGGTTTTGTCGAATCTCCATCAACAGCAGTTTAATAATGCACACGCTGAGCTACAATCGTACTATAAAGACAGGCATGGTATGCAGCGCTGTCAACTCAAACTGGACCCAGCAATTGCCTCGGGCGATAAAATGGTCAATCAGCTTGGTGTATTAGCCACTAAGATAACACTGCTAAAGCAGCCTGGCTCATTGGAAACAGATGAACACAGTTATGTTATGGTATCGCGACCGTAGCATATTGCTAGGCCGCAGATAGTTATAAAAAAATAAACCTGATGACTTCATCCAGATATCATTATCGGAGATAGTGGGCGTGACCAATTGATGAATAAATGACATAATCTGTCCATAAAATGATGTTTAAAAATTGTCCAGTAGAAGATAATTGAGTTTATCATTGTAGTGTGATTGTCAATATAGGATTTATACTGACGACCACACTCAAACTATTCAATTAATGGTATTTTATCTTATGAGTAATGACTCGATATTGGGTGTACCGATACACTTTATCAATTCAGTTCTTGAATTGACTAAGGAACACAATAAAAAAAACGAAGCAATCTTATACTCCACCCAACGTACTGAGTGGGTTTTTTGCCATTGTTTTATGAAATACCTTGTCGAGGCATTATCGGGGCCTCTGGGAAAACACAAAAAATTGATGCGCATTCCTCCTATCAATCATCAGCAAAAAGATTTTAAACGATTAGGGCTGGATCGTTATAATAATCATCGACTGATCTGTGCGGTATCCTGTTTACTAGCCGATAAAAAGAATGAATCTGCATTGAGTTTTTTAGGAATGACACCCGATCACGGTACCTCTGCGGAGTATTCAAGACTAAACTCGATTCATATCAGTTATGGTCTCAAACCTTGGGAAATCATGCGAGATAATCTCGATCAAATCCTGAATCTTCATGATAAGTTCGCGGACAACACATTATTATCCTCATATATTGATAAGCTGTTTGCATTATTTAGCGATGATAATCATCTGCATGCTGAATTACCACATGGAATCCTGCATGTCTTATCATTCCATCGACCACAAGAGATAAAAAAGTGTGTGTATGTCAGTGAACCTATGGGTGAGGTGCACGCTTTGCAAAAATGGGATTTCACTGGAAATTATTTGAAAAAGATAATACTTCATAATAATTCTATACATGCAGACGATGATTTTTCAGAGGATACAAAAAACCGTCAATTTCGCATCGATGTTGCACAGTACACTCAGGAATTCAACGTCACTAGACACTACCTTCCTGGTGACAAAGAGCATTTCGATAAAATTAAGCGATCAATAAAAAAACTGGCGTTAGATTTAATCAGCGACCTCAAGAGTATTAACGTATTGTGTATGAAACAGCTATCTATCCCAGCAAAAGTACTATCAATTCATGTTTTTAATGATCAGACAATGTTTTTTCGTGTTCTAATTAATCATCAATTCCTGACTATTGAAGTTGACCAAAATGGCCACAAATCCATCTTGAGTAAGGCTTTAAGTAGAGATTCTCATGATCAACCGACACAAAGTACGCATTTCCTGTTTAAATCATCAGCGAGAGAGAATTTCATTGAGTATTATCATAATGCTGGCAATCCGAGTCCTAGTTAATTTTTAGTGTCTTTGAACATAGAAGGAACGCTATCAGCCGCAAGTTAATCTCACCTACAAAACAAACCATCTCTCATAGATTGATCGCTCGTCAAAAATTGACTCTAAATGTAGATCAAACTGACGCAACGTCATTTTCAGTTAAACAGCTTGATTGAACGATTTGTGCTATTATACTAAGAGCAGAAAATTGATCACGAGAACCAATATGACTCGCATACGCCCTACTCGACTCTTATTAGCTATCACTTTAATAATGATCTTAACAGCCTGCGGAACCGTTCAAAATTATAACGCAGCAGTGGCCAGCTGGAAGAATGCATCCGCCAATCAGCTCTATACCGTCTGGGGATACCCTAACACCATCAAGAAGCTTCCCAATGGCAATCAATTACTCACCTATACCACAATTGATCGCGTCAGATCACCAACCGTAGTCTCTCAAAATGAAGAAAAAACACATGCTGTCATTACAGGTGGTGATGTAACTGTCTACCAATGCACGACCTGGTTCGAAGTCAATAGGCAACAGACTATTGTCAATGCAACATTCAAAGGCAATAACTGTTTGGCCACAAAATCCTTTTTGACTCAGCACCTCAATCAACACTAACACACTAGTTTTCAGATGAGCGTTTACTATTAAGATAGTGATAACAAGAGAAACCGACCACTAAAATAATAAGCATCAATACACCCATTTGCTCACCGTCCTGCCTTGCAGCAGTAAAACCAACGCCACCATTCAATAGATTCAATCCTACTGAAATGAAAGACAAACCTGACCCAGCTAATGCGGCGTTAATACCCATCACCTGTATATAAATGTTCGTAGTAACCATCGGATAACTAATCATAAACATAGCTATCAAACCCATAAAGACCACCGGAGACGGGTTAAAATAAAACACAATTACAAAGCTAAGAATAGAAAATATTGCAAAGAGCTCACCGATTAAAACACATCGACTTTGGCCATACCTATTTTTTATGACAGGAGTCAGGATGTAACCTACCAGAAGACCTGCCGTAGGAATAAATAGATAAGAGGCATATATTTTTGCAGATAATCCAAAATCTACAATAAAGATATGGGGAGATAATGTGTAAAATATTGCATTAACAGAACCAATAGTCACCATAGCAATCAAGTATCGATTAAATGAAAGATTAGTGATAAAAAATTTCAAGTCCTTAAAATAATCCACAAAACTAAAATCCTTGTAAGTAACATTAGATTTCGTGGGTAAAAAACAAACAAGAATTAAACAAATAACTGCGACTATCATCCATAGAATGAATATATATCGCCAATCATGATGTGCGAGATAGCCTGATAACATGGCATTTAAAGGGATAAATATGGTGCCAATAAACGCAAGAATCGATAAAAGCTGGACAACATCAAAATCCAATTGGACTTTGCAGTACCTAAGAATCAAAGTGTAGTAGCTAGCTAAACCCTGAATAAACAAACCTATCAAGAACACGACCATACTTCCTGATAAGAAACAGACTAGAAAACTTGAAAAAGTAAGAAAGAGTTGAAGAAAAAGTGTTTTTTTTGCACCACAGCTATCAGACATCGCACCAACGTAGATATATGCAAACGATGAGCCTAGAAGGATAAAAGGATATGCCAATTGTGCATCGTATTTTGGCGCATTAAAGTAAGAAGCAATTGTAGGCAAGGCAGGAAGAAAAAATGTCCCCAAAGAATAATTAGCTATCACTATAAAAGATAGAGCTACATAAACATATATTTTTTTATTGCGAGTCATTAAAAAAATCCTTTTTTAAAAATACTTCCTTATATTGAAATACTACACCATACTAGGGTTAAAAAAATAGTTAAACACTCGGATAAATAGGGACCACATGCTCAAAACAGCCTCACTTACACCTCCTGCGCATCAAATACTTATTGATAAAGGCACTGAGATGCCAGGCTCCAGTCCTTTGCAATCCATTAGAGGTCATGGGACGTACTGTTGTCGACAGTGTGGCATTGCTTTGTTTCGATCACATCATCAATTTTCATCGAGTTGTGGTTGGCCGAGTTTTGATGACGAGATCCCTGATCGCATTCAACGATATCCAGATAGTGATGGAAGACGTACTGAAATTGTCTGTGCACAATGCCAAGGTCACCTAGGGCATGTCTTTCATGATGAGTACTTAACGGATAAAAATAGGCGCCACTGTGTGAATGGTTTAGCCCTAGACTTCACACAAAGTGAAACTGTGCTCCATACCGAAGAAGCTATTTTTGCAGCAGGATGTTTTTGGGGCGTCGAGCATTGGATGCAGCAACAACCTGGTGTCATTCTCACAGAAGTTGGCTATACCGGGGGAACCACCTCAGAGCCACACTATGCTTCAGTCTGTTCAGGAACGACGGGGCATGTTGAGGCCATTCGTGTTTTATTTGATACGGCTATCACCGACTACCAAACACTGTGCCAATTATTTTTCGAGATTCATGACCCAACCGACCATTATGGCCAGGGGCCTGATCGAGGAGAGCAGTATCTGAGTCGAATTTATTGTCATAGCGACACTCAAGAGACAATTAGTCATGCTCTGATCAAAGAATTAGAAGACAACGGACTTAACGTTGCCACGCACGTAGAACCGGCATCCATATTCTGGCCTGCTGAACACAACCACCAACAGTATTATCAAAAAAATGGCCAAACACCCTATTGCCATCAACGCGTAAAACGGTTTTAGAGCCGAAAACGCGACCACTACATCATGATACAACATGGCTGATCATCGATTGCTTCTCTAATGACTTTTGGCTGACGATAAGATTGTTCTATTACTCTCTGTGCACGTCTATAGTCACTTCGTTTTGATCGCATTTCTTGATCTGGACACGTTGAATAAAGATCAACATGAATGGTGTCAATTGCTGAGGATGATGGATTATTCTCAGCGATTGATAATGACAACAGACCTTGGTTCAAGGCAAATGCTGTATCTAAAAAACACTCATCCATTGGTAATGTAATGTAAAGATGCTGTCCAGCTAATGTGTAAGGCTCCTCCAAATCAGGGAAAATCTTTCTCGATGAATGGTTAAATAAAGTGAGACCATGTTCTTTATTCTTCATGAGTGCAGAGAGATCAAAGGATTTTAGATAACTTAAGATGGTCGAAACCAATGGACTGACAATATCGGTATGGTCATTCTCTAAGGAGAGGCATTGTTTAATTTTTTGGGTTAGAGAGAGTTCCAAGTCGCGTAAAACAGATTCTGACAATAGCATGATCAACTTCCTGTTATTGACTATTTACCTAAAGGCAGTTACAGAAGTAGGATCTGAAGCCTGCGCTTGTCCCATCGATGACTTCATGCTTGTTAACTCAAACCCACTAATCGCAGACTTTTCACTGCGTCGATGGAACATAGAAAACCAATCGTACCATTTTTTTTCCTTTCTAAGTGTTATTGAATCACACATAGAAGAAGTCTGATTATTTGATAATTGATCCAGCATGTCGAACAAGGCAGATAACCTACTCTCAACTAAGTTGTGCTGCTTCACCAAAGTAGGCAATTGACTAATAACCATCGAGAGACTCTTAACTTTGACCCGGCTCATTATGAACTCATAGTCATACGCACTGTTGAGCTTATCGTCGAGAAAAAAGTAGTTCGCGAGTATATACTCTAAAAGCACCTTTTGATGCGTTTTCGAGAGTAATTCAACTACATCTGTTGAGCAAAGCAATTGCATCACATCTACAAGTAATTTGTTATCATTGCAATAGTAACTAAAGTAATACAGAGGTGTATTGCCGTGAGCATCTAACCGACCAAAATGAGATAGCGCGCCACGATCGTCCCTTAGGGCGTTAAGTAGAGAATAAAATCCAAAACAAAAACTCCGCTGAGCAGCAAGATGAAAGATATTACAACCTGACTGATTACTATACCCAACAACATCTCGTATCAAGTTCAGCTGATTCTTAGACTTAAGATAGTCGATAAACAAAGAAAAACTGCCAACATCGTCTGATTGTATCAGATATACCACTATCGAATGAAAACATTTAGGATCCTCTATAACGCGATTGAGAACTATAGGGTTTTTTTTCTCTATATCTAAATAGATTGTTTTAAATACATCAAATGATTGCCTAAGTGAAACCTTTTTCAATAATTTAATAACATTACCTGGATTACTGAAAAATTGCTCCATGCAATATGAATCACTGGAAAAATCTTCCCAGAATAACTCAGCCTTATCGGGCCATGTGTCTAAATAGTGTAATAAAGTTACAAGGTTCAATGTAAAAGACCTCAATAATGACATACGCCTACTTTAGTGATTACCAACTCTCGATTCCCTTAAAAAAAAGTTAAATTAAGCATAATACAGCGACAAATCATTGCAGTCCTTCGATCAATACGAAACTAGGACCTCCACCTGACTTTTCTTAAAGGTATTGGAGTGTGAGTAGTACCTTAAATACACGACTCTGGCATTTGCCGCATAATCTCAATTTCCCGTGATATTGCAGACCACTCCCGATCATCAAAAGTAGGATCACTACACTCTGAAGAAGACCGTAATGGACTCAACTTTTCTTGTGTATCTGAATTATCTGAATGCGAACTGAAGAAGCTCACATCAGTGACACTAACTGGAGAGCACCTCAAGTGAAACGTTGACATAAACGGAACTGGATCTGCAAGCATAAAATCTGACAGAGTCATATCCCCCCATGATGGCACGTTACTCTGTTCAGTCCGGCTAGAGAAAAATCGCATAATTTCCGAGCATTTCAATGACTCACCATGGATTAGATGAATGCAATAACATTTTACCGTAAAGCTAGTTTCAGAAGACAACTTATACTTTTCCAATAAGGCCTTTAATGTGTGCTTTTGATCTGAGGTTTCATAACGATAAACTAGATCTAAGCATCCGTTTAATACTTCGGTGTTACGAGAATATTTCCTTAATTGCGATTCACGCTTGAGTTTGTGCTTAGTGGTGTTGTCATAAGATTTGACTAAAACAACCGCAACAATTTTATTGAATAAGTCACACATTAATGCATCATCTTTTTGGATTCTGTCTGACCGTGTATTTTTTACGGTATTATCATACAACTTATGATGGAATGCACTGATAGATTCGTAGACAAAATTCACTTGATTATCAACACTGTCCGCATCAATTGTGGAAAATTGCAATGATCCTTGATTGATTATTGGGGCCCAAACACAATCACGGTGCAAGCCATAGGATATAAGTTGAGCGAGAGAAAACAATGAAATATCGTCATAGCTTCCGCGTGCTTTATATCTTGTGATAAAATCGGAAATAGCTGCGCGGATATGGCGTGGTAACATGGCATGCTCCTATAATATTGAATCAATCGGCTATGAGGTCGAAAAACGAACCAATAAAACGTCCGAAAGCGCACATCATAGATCAAATGTTGATAAAATCCAAATAATGATCAATAAGACTGTTGTGTGGCAGATCACATAAGATTCCAATGAAAAAACCCAATTATTTAAACACAGGCCCTTCTAATAGAACGTTGTTTATAAATTATTTTTTTTCATAACACCCATCATAATCTCTACTGAACATAAATTTTCATGACAAGATCAAAACTCTAAGCCATTGAATAAAATGATAAATACCAAACTCTTTATTACTATCAGAAAATATTGATTTTTCTAATATATATAGAGCTTAAGTAAATTGGGAAATCAACATGTATTTTGTAAGTCATGCTTTCAACAAAACCCTCGTTATCTTAATGGCAACTGTTGCGCTAGCAAGTATCGTGTCAACAGCAGTTGCTGATGTAGCATCAGCTGCATAAACTAAACTGGACGATCAATGTTTGAGAGATAATTGTGGAAACTATAAAGGTGAAGGCCCGACAAATTGTTTATACACTGTCTGCACTTCTCAATAGACCGGGAATGAAGATTATGCTCGAAAATATTTGGTGAAATGGTGTTAACAACATCAAACGTGTCTCATAAAAGTACCAACCAACTGACGAAAACAATATAAAGTCGTCACCATTAAAAAATTTTTCTTTAGTCTTTTAGAAAGTTTCACAAAAAGTAGATCTTAAACCCTCTGAAATAATCCGACTTAAATCGATATTAAGATGAATTCATCAACTGATTATCAATATTTTACACTCTTGATTGAACAATACTTACCTAGCTTAGGCGAGAAAAAGTTGAGGATTCCTCATCAGTCAGTAGATCATTAGAAGATCTATCACCAGGTATGCAAGGACGCATCACTGAATCTAATGCAAATAATTGTCCGCGTATCTGAGCATAGTCGCTCACAAATTCTGATCGTTGAATCATCATTTGATAGAGATTTACACAATCCGCAAAAAGACCTGGCATTCCCATAGTACTAATATGAAGCACATTCAGTTGCAAAAAAACCAGCGATCCACGCATTGATTGAGGATAGTTAGTAGGATGCATATGATATATCTGAAATAAAAAATGCTGCAGCGAAAAGATCACATAATAAGGATTTCTTTGCGAGTAAGGAGTGTAGTCTTGGTATATCAATAGCGGATCAAACAAACGAGTTGACATCACATTAGGTACACAAATAATCGGCAACAAATCATAGAAAAGTCTCAAACCACGATGATTCAGTAAGCATGTTAATAATTCTAGCTTACTTTCGAATAAACTCACTATCTCCCCAGCTAGTATCAATTTAAGTTCACTCAGTCTATTACTTGTTAGGTGAGTCAACTCAAAAATAACAGGCGTTATTCGACAGGGGATAGTCCCAAAAATTGACAGATTAATACACAATGCTCGTAATAGTTTTTTAATGGTGTTACGAATCTCATTGCGAGAACAACGTCTAATCTGCGAGAAATCAGGCTCAAAAAAAGATCGTACTAAACGACGCTGCGAAAGCACAGAAATACCCTCACCCTTTTGAAAAGTAAGATTAGACAATGGCAAACCCAATTGATCAGACTTTAGAATGTTTTTAGATAGATACCGCAAGGTATCGATGCCCGCATACAAGCTATTTTTCTCATACTGAATCAGAGTGAGATCAATTGACAAGTGTTTAAACGCGTATGAGGTATATTGATAATAGTGAACAGACTTTTTCTCTAAGCCAAAAAAAATTCTCTGAAATAACGGTGACATCTGAAAAGCATATTCATGACGAGCTAGTACCTCAGGAAGATTCTGAACAAAACTATCTATATCAATTCGTGGAGGAATCACCATAATCAAATCAAGATCTGAACTGCTCTGAATCAGATACGATCCGATAAGCGTGCCTTCGAGTAGACGTGAGCCATACAAGACCAAGTCAGGATTTTGAATAGTTTGCTGGACACAATGACGCATCGCTAGTGCTACTCTTTGTGTTGACTCAGACAAATGTGAAAACCACCACTGGTTCTGTCGAAGACTTTTTTTTTGTCGATAATAGGCTTTAGCAAGAAACGCATTGATAAGTAATGCAGCACGATCTCGTATACGAGTATCGTGTACATGACGAATAAAATGACTAATGATTTTTGCGGCTTGATTTTCACGTTGATATTGGATTCGCTGTAAAAAAATATGTGTAAATTGTTGAAGAGTTAGCGCTGCATTTTCTCTAGTGTTTAAGTAAAGTCGTATTTGCCGCTGAATCTTACTAGCTGCAAACATGCGCAGACTGTCGCTTTTTTCTTTTTCAGCAATAAGTCTGCGCCTATTGGCTTTTTTTCTTTGTTTTTTTTGTGCCGACTTGCTGGGCTTTCCTTGATCTGTCTCATGAGACTGAGATTCGTCGAATAATTTAAGCTGCTCTTCAAGAGCGAAGTTATGATGCGTCTGTTGCCAAACATCGGCTTTATCCAAAATGTTGGAACAAGCGGTAATCAAATCACGCTTCTGTTCTTTTAACTGAATTCGGTTGAGAAGACTTTTGAACATACCGACCACAGAAGCTATAGGATAACCCTCTCTCGGAACAGCATGCAGAGTCAAGAAATCCGAGATCCGTTTTCTGTCAACCCCACTTCTATAAGGATGATTAAGTGTCAAGAGTTTTAATTCGTTAAATAATTCTAATTTTAAAACATCCAATGGAATTGCCTGAAGGTTTTTGATAGCTTCAGAACTATTAAAATTTTGCGCCAAACCAATAATCATTGCGTTTAAGGCAGATAATATTGGTACAAACTCACCTTCTCTCAAAATAAGAGTGGTTGCGATGGATAAGTTCATTATATCTCGACAATCACGAGATAATGGAATCTGAACACCTACCCAAAGAGGAGAAATTTGAAGAAATAACGCGAGAATACAATCGATAAACTGGCTGGATAGGCGTTCAGCTGTATCAGCTTGCAAAACAGTATTTCCCTTCCAATCTTTTTCTCGATAATCATCAATAGCTGAAGTTATTTCTAATACTTGGTTTAGTAAACGTGATCTTTTGAATCTATCGTGAGGATAGTGAGCCAAATACCTAACATTTCTTGGCGAAACCCCCGCAAAAGGCGCCCATGCTGATAACCAAACAGACTCTAATTCTGGGTCATTTATAATCATATTTCTCACACTGTTAGAGTTTCAATAATATGGAATATATATAGAACTATGAGCGTTGACTTAGAAATTTCGAATGATGCAACCAATAGGAATTTGGATAGTAGGCAAACAATAGTGAACCTTCCTTAATCGTATCAATGAGGTAATGAACCACTGATGGATCAACCACAGGACATCCCCAGCTACGTCCTAAACGACCATATTTCTCAACGGTGAATGGTGTTGCGTACCATGCAGAATGCATCACTATAAAACGCTTTTTTGCTTGACTGTTGAAACCTGGCTCTAGACCATCTAGAACCATGGAATAACCTTGATTTCCATCATAGCTTTCACCAGTCCTGAATAGACCAACACTCGACTTGTGACTACCTTCACGATCTGAAAATGCGTGAGCGTAAAGACCACCGCTCTTAGATCCATGCGTTACATGCACATTTAATAGTGACTTATGATGCTTAAGATCAATCAACCATAATCGCTTATCCGTGGAAGGAAGGCTGTAATCAATAATCGTTAGATAAGGCCGCGCCACCCAAACACCTTGTTGCTTCGCTGTCTGATACGCCAACAAAGCCTCATTCAACACCACAGGTTTAAGGGTTGGCGCTGATTGAAGAATGGCTCTCTCGTACTGAGTTGGTGTAAAATTTAAATGTTGGCCGGCAAATACCGCAGGAAAAAGACATACACTTGCTAGTAACACCCACTGAACGGTACGAAATAAACTCTGAAACATGCGATAACCCTACTGCTATGCGGTCATACCTGCCATGGCACCCAATCCTTAAGCTTTTGGATCATATAGTCAGGCAATGCACATGTAAAGCGAAGGAGAGTGATAATGGCCTATAATGACCATATTCAGTCATCTACTCGCTAATCACCTCAGCTCTTGGCCACTCCCGCAAGATAATGTCGATTAACGTTGCTAGAGGAATAGCGAAGAACGCCCCCCATATCCCCCACAAGGCAGCGAAAGCCATCACTGCCAGAATAATAACGATAGGATGTAAGTCCATAAATTCTGCGAATAGGAGCGGCACAAGTACGTTACCATCGAGAGCGTAGATCGTTATGTGAACAAACATGAAGACAAAGAATATTGGCTCTGCCCCAAAGTGCATCAGCGCGATAATCATGATAGGGATGGTTGTCACAACACCACCAATGATGGGAATCAGCTGCGATATGGCAAAAACTGCAGACAAAGATACAAAATAAGGTAGACCAAACCAGGCATAAGTTGCACAAAGTACAGCGAATACTAATAGGATCTCGATACATCGACCACGAACATAAGCCGCCATCTTTAGATTAAATTCTCCCCAGACCTTCAACACCAGACCTGGGTGCTTGGGCATGAAACGCTTAAACCATTGAATAATCTGACCACGATCTTTTAAGAAGAAAAATAATAAAAGAGGCACTAGGATTAGATACACTAAAATTTGAATGACGTTAGGTAACGAGGTTAACGAGTGTGATAACAACCACTGACCAACACGAGTCGACTGAGAACGTAGATCATTGATGGCATCCGTCAGCTGGTCTTCGCTAAAATACGTCGGATGATTATGTTGAAAGGCATCCAACCAAACTTGAGCGTGGGAAAATACTTGGGGTATTTGAGAGACTAATACTGATGCCTGACGCCATAGTGTGGGTAAAAAGAATAGAAAAATTAAGATAAAAAATCCAACAAACAGCGAGTAAACGATTAACACGGCAATAATATGAGGACATCGACAAGCTTGAAGCCATCGAACAGGCCCAACCAACAAATAAGCAAAGATGATACTCATGATAACAGGCGTTAAAAAACTTCCAAAAAATTCTAGCATCAAGAAGCCAAATAGCACGGTAAAAAATAACCCCAGTGCTTCAGGACATGAGAATGTGCGTTGGAACCAATTAGCTATGTACCCCAGGATAGGATTGTTATCCGATGACATCGTTGACTACCTTCTTTGGTGGCTGACTACGGGCTAAGTGTACCATCGTCACAGCGGTTAAGGCAGCCTCTCTACCATAGTGTCCTGCCGAGCCGCCTATTCGATCCAAAGCTTGCTGATAATTATGTGTCGTCAAGACGCCAAAAATCACGGGGATACTGTAATCTAAAGCAACACGCTGACAGCCTGCACTGACTTGTTGTGCGACATAATCATAGTGATCGGAGTCCCCTTTAATCACCGCCCCCAAGGTGATTACGACGGCAGTGTCGTCTCGTTGCGCTGCCCATTGTGCAGCCAGTGGAATTTCGACGGCACCTGGAACACGAATCACTTCAATACTTTCCTGACTGATTCCCTCTTTAAAGAGAACTTCCTGAGCGCCGTTCAGTAATTCCTCTGTGATGTTAACGTTGTAGTCACTCACAACTACCACCCAACGATTTCTAGTCTCTTTCATGATGTCACTCCTGATTTAAATCTATGGTTTAATTTATCACGCTTAGTTTTTATGTAGTTGTCATTGAATGGATTGGTTTTAACCTGTATCGGTACTGTCTCTTCAACCAGCACACCATAGTCTTCCAGACCTGTCACTTTTAGTGGATTATTTGTCAGAAGTCGCACTCTATCAATACCGAGATGACGTAAAATTTGCGCACACACACCATAATCTCGTGAATCGACAGCCAAGCCCAAGTGTTGATTAGCTTCTACTGTATCTAAACCATTATCTTGCAAGGCGTAGGCTTCAATCTTATGCGCAAGCCCAATACCCCGTCCTTCTTGAGGTGCATAAATGATCGCCCCCCCTTGTTGTGAGATCATCTGTAAAGCTAATGTTAATTGTGACCCACAATCACAGCGTAATGAGCCCAACACATCACCTGTAAAGCACTGCGAGTGAATGCGAACCAAAGGTGCATTATTTTGCCAACGTCGATGAATGACACTGTATTCAACATCATGCATCGTGTCTTTGAAGATAGTGATGAGTAAATTATCGGCAACATGCGATGGCAGAGCGACAGTCTTGGTGGGTTCA
This sequence comes from Coxiellaceae bacterium UBA1530, assembly GCA_002323325.1. Lineage (GTDB taxonomy): Bacteria > Pseudomonadota > Gammaproteobacteria > Coxiellales > Coxiellaceae > UBA9148. Next base: position 14,928 of record DCQA01000021.1, read on the forward strand.
ACCCAAGATTCGTTTCGAGTACGGTAACGCTCAATATCTTGAATACTGATAATCGGAATCTGAAGCTTTTGAGCCAATGCCTTTAGTTCAGGATAGCGTGCCATTGTGCCATCGGCTGACATCACTTCACAAATTACAGCACAGGTGGATATGCCAGCAAGCTTCATTAAGTCTACACTTCCTTCTGTATGTCCACCTCGCACAAAGACACCCTTATCTTGGGCAATCAATGGAAAAATATGCCCAGGCATCACAATATCTTGGCGTTGACCGGTCGTTAAACTTGCTACTCTTATGGAACACAGACGATCTTGAATGGATACCCCTGTTGTGATACCACTGGCAGCTTCAAAAGAGACGCCAAACGGTGTTTTCTGAGCTGAAGCGTTCGTCGCAACCATGGGGGGAATCCCCAAGCGCTGACTATCAGATTGCGTCATTGCCAAGCATACAATTCCCGAGCCATGACTGACCATGGTATGCAAAGCGTCCTCATTCATTAACGCACCACTAGCAACAAAATCACCCTCGTTTTCCCTCGACTCGTCATCCACGAGTAGTATCAAACCACCCTTTTGCAAGGCACTTATAGCAGCTTCAATGCGGAAATAAGATTCTTCATGTCTCATGAGACACCTCGTCAGATCGGTATGAATTTAAAAAAATCTGCAATTGATGCGCTGTTGTTTTTGCCATCATGTCATATTCAACGTGAAGAAGTGACCCAACCACACTTCGAGCTAGTGTGGTTTTTTGTAACGTTTCGGGAATTAACATAAGACTGATACGATCAGATGAGACCTGATTGAGTGTCAGGCTAACGCCTTGGAGTGCAATACTTCCCTTGGGGATCAGCCAAGGAACTGCATGGGCTGGTATATCATCTAAAACTAACTCTAGACTATCGCCAAACCAATGAAGGGCCTTTACACGCAACTGGCCGTCAACGTGACCGCTGACCCAATGCCCACTGACTGAATCACCCATTGATAATGCACGCTCTAGATGAACGTGTTGACCGAGTTCTAAATTAAGAAAAGATGTGATTTTTAAGGTTTCTGGAGACAGAAAAAACACTAAATGAGACGATGAGAATTCAGTCACTGTTAGACAGACACCATTGACTGAAATACTCTCCCCACGCACGATATCAGTGAAAGCATGTTCGATCGACAAGGATAATCCCTGTGACAAGCGTGTTGCCGAAAGCACACGACCAAGCTGCTGAATAATACCTGTAAACATCACTGCCCCTCAGTAAGCACTCATTAAAAACTTCGGGCGAATTATGACAACGAGTAGTGCCAAAAAGACAAACTCGATAGTGATGTCAATTCTTCTTTCATCCGGACTATTACCGTCGGCTCTAGAATGTCACTAGATCTGCTCACATGATGGAATCACGCTTGCTCGCGGGCTGACCAAAGAGGATCACCGCCGGTCAGGAATTACACCCTGCCCTGAAGAACCGCGAAAACAGTAGCATGTGCGTTATAATGGGTCAAGGAGACTGGCGGTCAGTAGCAAGCTTGAAAGACTGTCGTTTGAAATACCACACGGCACACAAGAGAATAAATACACCGTCACAAAAGACAACCACTTCCATATATACTGACTGTGACCATACCACATGAGAGGGCTTACAAAAGCTAGCCACCAATCCCATGCATGAACTACACACACCCAGTAATGATGCAACTAAAGTAATACCTTGTTGCCACAGTGACTGATAAGGCAACAACAAGCGCATACCACATACAAATAGTCCTATGTACAAGACCACACTTAGCTGGCTCGTCAAAAGAATCATCAGCCAAAAGCCTGTTTGTGCATCAGGCACACACAGTAAAGAGAGGATTAGAGTACTCACTACACCACCCTGGAGCATCAACACACGAACAGGAATTTGGCGGTCGTTGATTTTACTAAAATAAGCTGGCCATTGACCTTCAAGAGCCATTTGGTAAACACCACGAGATAAAGCCTGAGACCAAGTGCATAAAGCAGAAAATGCGCCAAAAACCATCATTAGCACTAAAATACCGAGGTATTGTGATAAATGAAAGGCTGCTAAATATTGTTGGAAACAAGCAATGACACCATTCACATAATTTAAAGATGCTTGAGGGATCACGGCTGACATGGCTAATGCTGCACCAGTTGTCATAACAACAATCACTACAGCGCAAGTAACAAGTGCTAGAGGGTATGCGCGAGCAGGTGAATCAACTTGAGGTGCAAAAAAAGCGCTCGCCTGCATACCAGCATAGGCGCTAAATACGCTCACCAAAACGCCCCATTCAATATTCCCGACTAAATGTGGTTTCATGACCACAGATGTTTTCCAGGCCATCGGATGACCTGTAAGAAACCATGCAATACCCAAGACAATGATTAAAGCAGTTGGTACTAATATCCCAATCAACGCTGACCAGGAACTCATACGATGCGTTAGGGTTAACCCACAGCAACAAATAACAATACACACCCAATACAATGCCAGTGTCAGAATAATCGTTAGAGACAAGGGTGGATTCCAGGTTGGCCAAAATCCTGTCAGAATCGTCGCAATGATGACTGTGCATGAAGCGGGAAAGCTGATCATGTTATTGAGCCACTCCACGGACATACCTAAGCGAGCCCAAGAGGTCCCAAACGCCTCACGAAACCAAACATACAAACCACCCTGACTGGGCATCAACACCGCCAATTGGGAACAAATCCAGGCGCTAGGCAGCAAAAAGCCAAAGAAGGCGATTCCAGTATACCCAACAACCCGCCAGCCCATCGTTGCGAGCACTGGGTACTCACGTAAATTCACTATAGCAATCAGACTGAGAGCAAAAAGATGATGGGCACGCAAGGATTTGAATGATTTCGGTATCATTTGGCCGTCTTAACGATTAGGAAAATCGCCATCCTAACACAAGTCATCAGTGGCGACGATGATGCCACAAGCTATCTTCACCCACTTGCTCCCAATCACCATGAAATCGATCACCACTCCCTGTCACGACACTCAAGTTTGCTAACAGAGTATCTTTGCTTGAGTGTGGTGAAATATAGAGCAATGTTTCATCGACACAGTGATTCGCCTGCAAGGCTTTGAATAGACGTGGACCTACCTCAACCCATACATCATGAAAACCGAGCTCACCCATTGCTCTTATTAAATCATTGAGATCAAACTGACCTCTGCCGTCTAATGGTAACGATAAACAACGTGCACCTTGTGCCTGTAACCGATGAACATTGTTAGATAAGGCGCGCGGACCATGGAACACAACTATGGATTCTGCGCTGTTCCAAACATGCGCCCTCAAGGGCAGCTCTGCCAGAGGATCGATAACTATGACAGGTTTAGCCGTACAGTGTCCGGATACTCGTGCATTGAGTTGTGGGTCATCCGCTAATACAGTGGCAATACTGGTTAGTACAGCGTCTGAATGAAAACGCGCATAATGGGTTCGTTGATTGGCAGACTCTCCTGTAATTATTATTGGCGCCCCCGATGATGAGGCCACCCCCCCCTCAGCAGTCAACGCTAACTTAGCCGATACCCAGGGACGACCATACACAGTCCAATGATGATAACTGCGATAAAAATCAGTGACTGCATCTAAAGGAGCATGATGACACGGAATTCCTGCAACATTGAGTGTACCTTGGCCTTTTCCCGCTACCACATCATGAGGGTCATAAAAACCAAAAAACACCTCAGCAATTCCTGCTGCTTGAATCGCATTTGTACACGGTGGCGTTCGACCTGTATGACAACATGGCTCTAATGTGACAACCATCGTCGCACCTTTTGATGCCTCGCCAGCCATACGAATGGCACTTACCTCTGCATGGGGAGTTCCAGGGCCATTGTGGTGTCCCTGAGCAATGATGCTTCCTTCCTTGATAATGACAGCACCTACGGATGGATTAGGTGCACAAAAACCGCGCTGAGATTGAGCTTCGTTCAAGGCTATGGTCATAGCCTTTTTGATACACGGATCATTGATGTCACTCATCACAATTGCCACTTGATAAAAAACAACGGTATTGTAACTATACGCATCCCACTTCGACAAGCTGGACGGCCATTACCCTATGCCCAAGACACATTTACACAGAAAACTAGAGATATACAATGCACAACACATAACAGATGCTTTGCAACCTTATGTCACACAGCGACGAAAGGATCGAATTGAATCCGTATTAGAAAAACGATTATCTGGTATTCAGCTCATTCTTGAGGCACCCTGCGACATCAATAATGCGTTTGCTATTTTACGCACTTGTGAATGTTTTGGGATACAACACTTGCATGTCATTCAACCAAAGGGAGAAGCCATGTCACTCAAACGCCTCACTCGCGGCGCTTGGTACTGGGTAGATCTAACAATTTATAACAGCTTGTCTGAGTGTTTGAATCAACTTCCCTCTTCGCCATATTGCTTAGCTGGTGCAACCCTCTCAGGCGAACAGACCTTACATGAGCTCTCGATTGATCAGCCACTTTTCCTCATGCTTGGTAATGAACAATATGGACTGAGTGATGAAGCGATTCATGCCTGCCATACCACCTACCAGATTCCTATGTGCGGTATGACTGAGAGCTTTAACCTTTCTGTTTCAGCGGCTATTAGTCTTTATGATACGACCCAGCGGAAGCGCAAATGCCTACAAGCTCCCGGTGATTTAAGTCTCGATGAAAAAGCACAATTAACCGCTCGATACTTTCTTAATAGTGTCAATCATCGACTGGTGAATAGCTTATTACCTTCAGCATGAGCACCGTCACCACATCACTCACAGCTCATGATAAAACGTTTTACAGTTCACATCGCTTAGCCAATAGTAATGCGTTATTACTCAACCACTGATTTATTCGATAAGGATCTCTTGACGACAGAGAAGCTCAGCTTAGTTTTAACAACTTACCTCTTCTTTAAAACAGGATTTGCAGCAACTACTAGCATACCGCAGTGTGATATTACCCCATTGATACTTTAGCCGATAGCCAACCCATCTCCTGGAGTGATGCACGGCTCAAACTTTTATACCCTAAAAAGCTCAACTCATAAAACCTGCTTTTCATCCTCAGGAATAAAACTTCCTCTATCTGTCAAAGGTGATATCAATAGTGAATTTTCATGCACCTCTAGTAAAACTTATCAGAACGTTCTTAAACATGACGTCATTGTAGCCTCTAAGACCACTCATCCTGAAATGAGCCTCCAGTGATGCATGGACTACAGTTGATCTGAGTGTTGCTTACACAAGTGATCAATCGCAATATGTTGGTAGTACCATATCCAAATCTCTCAGCGCTATGCAATCATTCAGTCAGGCAGCACCTTTTATGGAAAAAATTCCTGGCATCAGTCAATGCTACTTGCCTGAGTCTGGCAAGGCTTTATTTTTGAAACAACCTTTTTCGTCACGATTATCAAATTGGAATGCTAGCCAAAAATCTTCCTCCAACCAGAAAAGTATCAACCTAATGAA
>DCQA01000021.1:20813-21911 GCA_002323325.1 Coxiellaceae bacterium UBA1530
GAGCGACGTTTAAATAATTATCACTAAATCACTTACACTATGAAAATCAATAGTTTGTGTTAGTATATAAAGTGAACATGACAACAAGGAGGGCCTCATGGAAAACAATCAAACGGTAAGTCCTATTCAGCTGAATATTGACTACCCAGAAAAACTCAGTCGAATCACGACACTATTTCGAGTTATTCTAATTATACCGATCTTTATGGTTTTGCTGTTCATCACCGAAGGATCAGTGATGACACACACACCCGACTTACATGGCAACGCTTATGGGTATAACAGTAACACACCTGCAACAGATATCATCATGATCGATACGTCAGATTCAGGGAGCTATCAATCGGAGCACCATCATCTTGCTGACATGCCATATTTCATCAAATATTCAACGGCATTAGCCGCCATTGGTTCTACGACAGGTGGTTATCTTTTTTTAGGTCCACTGCTGATGTTATTGTTTCGAAAAAAATACCCACGATGGTGGTTTAACTGGAATACAGAACTGATCAGTTTTGTATTAAGGATAACTGCATACTTTTACTTTTTAACCGACGAATACCCTTCTACTGATGAACAGCAAAGAATTCACGTCACCATTCCTTATATTGAGGGTAAAGATCTTAATCGAGGATTACCGTTAGTAAAATGGTTTCTTGCTATTCCTCATTACATCATCTTAATGGTGCTAGGAATCATTGCGATGCTGCTAATCGGGTTATCCTTTATCTGGATTATCATCACGGGTCGTTACCCTAAAGCTTTTTTTAATTACATTGTGGGTGTTATGCGCTGGAATCTTCGAGTGCTCTGTTACGCGATTCTACTAACGACTGACCAGTATCCACCGTTTTCATTCAAAGCCTAAAGTTAATTCTCTAGTTGTAGCAAGGGCATGCTCAGCATGCCTTTGCTTTCTCGGTACAGCCATATCAAAGCCCTGACAAAAAAGCAAAAAAGAAAGATAGTATTTTGTACAGCTTGATGGAATAATACACAGTCTCATCGTCCTTATAGCGGCAAACTTAATGAACGATATTGAAACGGGTACACTTTCTCCCGTACATAACCATGACGAAGGCGATCTGATCAATGTAA